>JAFLBZ010000017.1 GCA_017303715.1 Rhodothermia bacterium
TGCACCCGCGATGCCCATCAGGTTTTGCAAATAGGGTGACACAAAACTGTTATTCACTTTCTTGCAATAGGAATGCTCTTTCGATAGGGCTACTTGCCCGAATCGGGTTTGAAATTCGTTTTTTTTTTGTTAGATTCGGGGACATCTCCCAAGTTTCTTTCTAAGACTTCTCGCCCTAATTCTACCCAAAGCTGGTCGAATTGTTTCTCGTATTCAAAGAACGAATCTAATTCGTTTAAGGCACTTATTTCTTGATAACGTTGGCGGGCAAGAGCTACAAATTGATCTTCGGTCATGGTTCGATACGGTTTATAATGAAAGGAGTCTAACTTCCTCAAAATACAACTTTTTACCACAAATGGGAAGTTTTGAAATGCACCCTGTTGCATTTCCAGTAGGTGTTATCAACCGATAAAAATATTTGTTGGGACGTACAACGAACAGAATGCCCAAAAGGGTTATTGTTGCATTATTGATGAATGGGCACATTGAGAAACAAAATACCGTTCTTGGGAGCAAACAAAAAAGTTTAATCTGGCATTTGGCGGGTGTAACCAAACCTTTGGCCAACCGTCTTGGGTTTGCCAACGTGGATAGTGTGGCTCCTTTGATTTTCGGTGGGATGAAATTCAGTCAAGGAACCACAGTTGGGGGCACGCCGGAGTAGTCATTCCGACGTGCCTTTTTCGTGATTACAAGTCCGTTAAGCAACCATTACTGGCGTTTTCGACCGCCTTAATGTACTTCCACAAGTATCCACTCGAAACCCTGTATGGGGGTTTTTGCCACTTCGATTTGCGGTTTGCCAGCTCGTCGTCGGAGATGTTGAGCGAAATCGTATTGTTTACCGCATCCAAAACAATGGTATCGCCATCTTGAATAAGGGCAATTTCCCCGCCTTCCATAGCTTCCGGCGTAACATGCCCCACAACAAATCCATGCGTACCACCGGAGAACCGTCCGTCGGTGATCAAGGCAACCGATTCCCCAAGCCCTGCACCCATAATGGCCGAAGTGGGTTTTAACATTTCGGGCATTCCCGGCCCTCCTTTTGGGCCCACATAGCGGATCACCACCACATGACCGGGCTTTACGAGTCCATTGTGAATACCGAGGTTCAGGTCTGCCTCCGAGTCAAAACAAATGGCCTTTCCTTCAAACCGTTCGCCCTCGTGTCCGGTTATTTTGGCCACAGCACCTTCTTTGGCAATATTGCCATACAAAATTTGAATATGACCTTCGGATTTGATTGGATTGGAGAGCGGGCGAATTAGGTCTTGGTCTTCGGGAAAATCGGGGATGTTTTCAAGGTTTTCTGCGATGGTTTTACCCGTAACCGTTAGGCAGTTGCCCTCTAAGAGGCCTTCTTTGAGCATCAACTTCATTAAGGCCGGAATACCGCCAATTTGGAACAGGTCTTCCATCAGGTATTTCCCACTTGGCTTCATATCCGCCAAGAGCGGTGTAGTGTTAGAGATTTCCTGAAAGTCATCTATCGTTAATGCAATGCCGCCGGTTCGGGCGATAGCAATCAGGTGGAGTACGGCATTGGTAGAGCCTCCCAAAACGGTAATCACTTTCATCGCATTGGTCAGCGAAGCACGGGTAATAATGTCTTTTGGTTTGAGGTCTTTCTCAATGAGGTTTCGGATGGCGTTGCCCACGGTTTGGCATTCGCGTTTTTTCTCTTCGCTACGTGCTGGACTGGACGAGCTGTACGGCAAGCTCATCCCTAATGCTTCGATGGCAGAACTCATCGTGTTTGCGGTGTACATTCCGCCACATGCACCGGGTCCGGGGCAAGCATTTTTAATGACTTCGCGGTAGTCTTCCTCGCTAATTTTGCCTTGTAATTTTTTGCCGTAGGCTTCAAATGCCGATACGATGTTGAGTTTTTCGCCTTTGTAGTGACCTCCATTGATGGTTCCGCCATAAACCATAATGGAGGGGCGGTTAAGCCGTAGCATGGCCATAATTGCACCGGGCATGTTCTTGTCGCAACCCGCTGTAAAAACAAGTCCATCATAAAAATGCGCACCTGCAATAGACTCGATAGAGTCCGCAATGATTTCGCGGGAAGGGAGGGAATACCGCATCCCGTCGTTCCCATTTGTAATGCCATCACTCACGCCAATGGTATTAAAAACCAGCCCCACCAAACCGGCATCATGCACGCTTTTCTTCTGCAAGGCGGCAAACATGGCCAAGTGCATATTACAAGGATTGCCATCGAATCCCGTGCTTCCGATGCCAACAAATGGTTTGTTAAGGTCTTCATAAGGGACGCCGGAGCCGATAATCATGGATTGGGCTGCCGGAAGTGATTCGTCTTGGGTTAGCAAACGGCTATGCTTATTTAGGATGTTTTCGGACATGGGACTGGATATAAAGGTTTATACAAACGAATTTTCCGGAAGATAAGGTTGTTCTTTCCCAAAATGCTTGTGAGGTAAAAAAGAAGAAAGCGGCCTTCTGAAAAGAAAACCGCTTTTTAAATTAATTTTTTGGGCTTTTATCGTGTTGGGGTAATGTCGTGCAGCAATTCTTCGTTAGAGCTGGTTTGGTTAATACGTTTAATGAGGGCTTGTCCGGCTTCTATCGGATGACGCATGTTCAAAACCCGCATCAGGGTATGCTGACGATACGTGATATCGCCCAACAACTGGTCTTCATTTCGCGTTCCGGAGCGACGTACATTAATGGCCGGAAAAATGCGTTTATTGGCCATTTCGCGGTCTAAAACGATTTCGCAATTGCCCGTCCCTTTAAATTCCTCCAGAATCACCTCGTCCATACGGCTCCCCGTATCCGTCAGTGCGGTTGCGACAATGGTAAGCGATCCTCCACGCTCTTGCTTTCGTGCGGCCCCAAAAATCCGTCGGGGAATGTTTAGTGCTCTGGAGTCTAAACCACCAGAGAGCGTTCGGCCACTACCCGCACTGAAAATGTTAAACGTCCGACCGAGTCGCGTGAGGGAATCTATGAGGAAAACAACATCTCGGCGCATTTCCACCAGTCGTAAGCAATATTCAAGGGCAAGGGTTGAAACCCGAACATGGTTGTCTTCCTCGCGGTCGTTCGAGGAGGCAAAAACCATTGCCGGAATGTTCCGCTTAAAGTCGGTTACTTCCTCAGGGCGCTCATCCACCAACAAAGCAACCAATGCCGCTTGTGGGTGGTTTTGATGAATACCACGCGCAATGCCGTGTAAAATCAAGGTCTTACCTGTCCGTGGAGGTGCAACGACCATCGCACGCTGCCCTTTCCCAATCGGGGACACAATGTCTATCATGCGCATGGGGATGTCTTTGGGACTTGTAATTAAGTTCCATTTTTCATTGGGGTAAACGGTTGGCTCGTTCGAATCCACAACAATCTTCACCCAACGATCTACCGGAATCCCCATGACCTTTTCTACGGTTTTAACGACCATGTCTCCTTTTTTTCCCGGAACAGCTGTCCCTTCGATAGCGACCCCATCTCGCAGATTAAATCTTTTGATCATTGGTGGGGGGACAAAGGGATCCAACTCTCCTTTAGGAAGGTCATGCCTAAGGGTGCGTACAAATCCAAATTTTTTATCGCCGATAAGTTCCAGCAGACCAGTGAAAAATTGTCCTTCCATTTATGCGATGTAGGTTTTAGGTTTTCGGGTGCGTAAGATTTGGTTTATCCTGCGGTTTAAGCCTTTTGGTTGCTTATTTTACCCAATGTGTTGTTGCAAGGGGCAATCGGATTATGGGGCGAATACATGAAACATACTGCTTTTGTTGCTGTTCGCTGATCCGATGCCCAACCAAAATAAGGCGGAAGGATTATTTTTTGCAATTAATTGTCCACTTCCGCAAAGTATTCAACGGAAGAGCAAAATACTAAGAATGTATGGTTGTGGTTTCAGTTGTTCTGGCAATTGTTTTTTTACGGCATTCAGTAGCTCGGATGCACCATTTTATAGACGTCCTTGCCGCTTCATCCTATGAACTTGATGGCTATCGGTACAATTTGAACAAGTTTTCCTCTCAAATACTTGCACTGCGCCATGTGTTGGGGATGATCTTTGCCGGTGTCGTAGCGTTGTTGCTCTTTTATGGGATGACTTGGTTTGCCTATGGCTTGGTCTTGATGGTGGTAGTTTTGTTCATTAAAAAACAAGTCTTTGCGCATTATTCCATCCAAACGTTTGCACCTGAGAAGCGGCAACTTTCTTTTGCGATGGGTATGTTTTTGTGGTCGTTACCCGTGTTGATGGGAAGCATTTTGTGGGCGTTCTCCATCAAAACAACAGGTTGGGCGTTTTTTGTCCTTGGCTGGCTGACGTCCGACATCGCGATTCCGATTTGGGTGGGAATAACTGCACGGTTTTTGTCGTGGAGAAGACGCCGTGCCATGCGCCGTAATCTACGTTGGGTGAAGCGGGTCTTACGTAGCCGGAAAGATTTGGGCGTGGTTTTCTTTTGGGGAGATCAGGCCTCTTATTGCGCTTTCGTCCAAAAAATGGGTACGTATATTTCGATTTTATCCACAAACGGTGCTTGTCTGGACATTCAGGACTTGGCGCTTACGATGAAGGCGGAATTAAAACCAGAACACCGCTTGCTCGTTATATGGGGGGCGTTAGAAAGTGATCATCCCGAAGCCCTTCGCGCTTTTCAAACATTGGTCAAGATTTGTCAAGTGGATGTATATGTGGTGTTAGAAGCCGCCGATCAAATAGAACATACGCCGATTCTCTTGCGCCAAATTCAGGTTTCAGATGCCATATTGTTTGACGCCGAAAATCCGCAAACTGAAAAGCAGGTTTTATTGTCCGAAGGCAAGAATTGGTTGATTTCTGCAAATGGCCGAGCGGCAGACCTCCAACTCTTTGATGATCCTGAAGACGGGCATTGGGTTTGGTTAAGAGACGACCGCTCGATGTGGTATCGGCTCGAAAAGCCACAAAACTTTGATAAAACCCAAGCAAATGCTCTTTTGTGTATGATTGGACTCATGCGTATTGCCGGAAATGAACCGCCGTTTACTCCACATGAACAACCTGCTTTTTTTTATAATAGAAAACGCTTAAAATTACAGGAACCTATGCTGGAAGAGGTGATCCGTGCCAATATGGACAACACGCTCGTAAAAACCGAACTACAAGTATTTGGCGAAAAATACCAAGGAAAGGTGCGTGACACCTATACGAAAGAGGAAAGGGTTATACTGGTTGCAACCGATCGCATTTCGGCATTCGATCATGTTTTGGCGGAAGCTATTCCGTTCAAAGGGCAAGTTCTCAACCAGTTAGCGGCATATTTTTTTAAACATACCGCTACTGTGGTTCCAAACCATGTTTTGGCCGTACCTGATCCCAATGTAACCATCGGTTTGCGTCTCCAAATTGTACCGATTGAGTTTGTCGTTAGGGGTTATCTTGCTGGACATGCTGCACGTACCTACATCAATGGGCAGCGCGAATTGTGTGGGATTGTCCTGCCCGAAGGTTTGGTACCCCATCAAAAACTGCCCCATCCGATTCTTACGCCCACCACAAAAGCGGCGCAAGGGCACGATATGGATACCCACCGAGAGGAAGTTCTGGCACGAGGCATCCTGACGGCATCGGAGTGGGAGGAACTCGCTAACATGGCGTTAGCCCTTTTTGAGAAAGGAAGTGAAATGGCAAGAGAACGTGGGCTTTTACTGGTGGATACCAAATATGAATTTGGAAGAACGCGAGATGGACGATTTGTCTTGGCCGATGAAGTCCATACCCCAGACTCTTCCAGATACTATCTTGCCGATTCATACGATGCATTATTCGCATCTGGACAAACACCACGCCAACTCTCTAAGGAATTTGTGCGCGAATGGCTGATGGAACGCGGTTTTCAAGGCCGAGAAGGAGAACTTATGCCACATCTGGATGAGACATTTCGGGAAACCGTTGCACTTAGGTATATGGAGTTGTATGAAAGAATTACAGGGGAAGCCTTCGTCCCAGACACTCACCCGCTGCCTGAAGTCCGAATTCGGGAAAATATGATGTACTACGAAAATGGGGAACACATTTAAAGGCTTTGCGAGAGGCATTTTTTCCACAAAACCCGTCTGTTCGGTCTAAGAACTTAAAAGCCTTCCATCATCGCTTGCCATAAATCTTTTACAAGGGATTATTTTTCGGTTGTTTTTGCTGTAATTGAACGTTATAATAAACAGGACATTGGGTGTAAAATACGTTTGTGTGAAATTTCCTTCTCGCTAAACGTTTTATCCTGAAAAATCACCTAATAACCTCGTATTCCTCATCCATTTAACCATTCTGAAGTTATGTCTAACCTGATGAAACTCCTCTTGGGGTTGTTGGGGGTGTTGATATTATCGTTCTTGTGTACGTCTTGCCATCATTCAGCGATTGAGGCAAAGCTACAAAAAACGGTTCTATCAAGCCTCCAAGCGCCTGAATTTACAGGGGTTATTCCCAAATTTGATGGGGCGATCGGGACGCTTACAGGTACCGTTCCGAACCAAGAAGCGGCAGATGCCGCACTCGCCACCGCCCGAAATGCCGCCGGATTTTTGTTCCCCATAAAAAATGACTTGACGATCGGTGGAGCCAGCCCTATTGATGGGGGAGAATTGGCAAGTTTGAATGTGGGGTTTGACGCAAATGGTATGGTGGTGCTTTCGGGAATTGTTCCAGATGAAGACACCAAAAACAAAGTCCTCAAAGCGGCACAAGAAAAATATGGCGCCGAAAAGGTCATCAATCAATTGGTCGTCAATCCGGGTATTGCACCGTTTAGCGGCGATGTTGGGCCGCTCGTTTCTGCCTTCCTGTCGAAAGGTGCATTAATGAATGGCGGCAAACTCAATCTTACAGGCGATACAATCTCCTTAGAAGGCGATGTGCAGTCCGAGGCCGTGAAAACCGAAGTCGCAGATGCTGCAAAAACCACTTACGCAAAGGCGATCATCCAGAATAATTTGGTGGTCAAAACACCTGAAAATGCGCAACTACAAGCCAGTTTGAACGAACTAACCCTGCAAAACATTGAATTCGAGACGGCAAGCGCTGTGATTAAACCTTCTTCGATGGATGTGGTTAAGAAAGCTGCCGAATACCTGAAGCAGTACGCCTCGAATGCTGTTGAAATTCAAGGACATACAGATAACGAAGGAAATGCGGCTAAAAACGTAACCCTTAGCCAAAAACGCGCCGAAGCCGTTAAAGCAGCTTTGGTTACACAAGGTGTACCGAATCCCGACAGACTGACCACGAAAGGGTTTGGGCAATCCAACCCCGTTGCCGATAACAATACAGCGGTTGGGCGTCAGAAAAACCGGCGCGTAATGTTCGTTCTACGATAATCCACCAAAAAATGATAACCCTCTAAACTTCTAAATATCATGACGTTACTCTGGTCTGAAATCCTCATTTGCCTGTTGCTTGCATTTTTATTAGGTCTCCTCATTGGTTGGTGGATTTGGGGTCGTCGTAAAGAGACCATAAAAGAAGTTCACACGGATGACTCCCATTGGCGAAATCTCGAAGCCGATTTGCGGGCGAAACTTACCGCCAAGGACAATGAAATCGGTGGTTTGAATGCCAAATTAAGCGGTCTTTCTGCTGATCTCCATGCCTGTAACGAGAAAGTAGCAGGTCTTGCAAAAGCAAATACGGATCTTGCCGCCTCGGCAGCAACAACCGTGATGACAGCCTTCCCTGATAGCGGTGTTAGTGGTGCGACGTTAGCCTCTGGCTTCGCTGCTTTAAAGGACGACGATGATGATGATTTACCCATTGCACCACCCGTCTTACCAACTTGGATGCCCAAAGCAGATATCGGTGAAAAAGAAGACCTGAAAGAAATTGTGGGCGTTGGACCGTTTTTAGAGAAAAAATTAAATGCCTATGGTATTTACACTTTCCGACAAGTGGCGACCCTTACAAAAGACAATATCAAGGAATTGGGTGGAACGTTTGGTTCCTTCCCAGACCGTATTGAACGTGAAGAGTGGGCGCGTCAAGCCCGCGAACTCCATGCAAAGTATCATGGTGGGGAAGCATTACCAAAATTCTCCAATTAGCTTTAAGGCAAACTGAATCCATTTCCCCGCTTGACTTAATCTGTTGGCGGGGATTTTTTTGTGTGGCTATACCGATTAGAGAAGCGTATTCCCAAACGCAGACATAATTCCTGATATGCCTTTGTACTCATCCATCGTTGGCCATCGGTGTAGGCCGGACGTAGGTAATAAGTCCCTTCTCGGTGAAGTGGGGTTCCATAAACACAGCAAAAACGTTCAACGCCATCACCTTCTCGCCATTTTTTACGTTGCCATGAGCATTTTGCCAATGCCTCCCAGTCCACTTCAGGTTTTATTAATGTCATTAGAATCTGGGTATTTTTTGCTCGTCAATCAGGTGGGGACGGTGAAAGTTCCATGCCTCTGCATCCAATAAATACGAACCATCGGACTGAACGCGCCATACCTGAAGGTAATTCGTGACGCGCCATTTTAGCCCTTTTTCTGGGGTTGTTTTCCAATAGGCCAAGCCTGTTTCATAGATCATAAACTCATTTCCATTTACGGTAAGGGTTTGTTTCCTAAGGTCTTTAACGTTGCTTAATTGTTGTTGCCACCAAGAAGTTATGGGTGATCTTCCCATGACAAAGCCATGATATGGTGCGGAAAGGCGGGCTTGTGGGGTGTATAATTGCACAATGTTTTCTACACGTCCACTCCGAACGGCCTGTCTAAAAGCGTGATTCCCACGTGCCGTTGCTTCCCGCATGTTTATTGCACCCATCGAAGAAGGATCCGTTGAAGCGCCACATCCCAGCATCCAAAGGCCAGAAAAGAGCATGAAGAAGACGGATGACGTGATGGACAATGGGCTTGAGCGGCGAGCAGGAATTTTATGGCGGCACAAGGTTATAAATGTGTTCCACATCTTGTCTTAGGGATTTAAATAAAGGCTTTTTTGTCCTACTTACCGACGCATTATGGAAACCGTTCCCAAGTCAAAAAAATCGCAAGAAGCGCCTCTCGATTCACCCAAAAACGAAAATCGTTATTATTTACCGATCCACCAATGGCATGTATCGGATAGACCTCGCGAAAAACTCATCACAGGTGGGGTACGGAGTTTATCGGATTCCGAATTAATCGCCCTCATTTTTGGGAATGGAACCACCACGAAAGAAGGGCCTATTTCTGCCCTACAATTAGGCCAGCATTTGCTTAACCGCCACAAAACCTTGGGTATGTTGTCCCAAAAAGCCATGAACGAACTCACGGAAATTTCTGGTATAGGGACGGCAAAGGCGGCACAACTGATGGCCGCTTTCGAGATCGGGAAGCGGGTGGAGGCCGAGATTCCGGAAGAATTGCCCAAAGTTACCAGTCCAGAAGATATTGCACGTATCTACGGACCTCGGATGCGGGACTTGCCCGTTGAGGTTTTTAGGGTGGTTTTACTGAACAGGGCCAACCGAATTATTGGAGACAAAGAAATTCATCGTGGCGGGTTTTCTGCCAGTCTGGTGGATGTCCGTGCGGTTTTCCTCCATGCACTTCAGGAGAAGGCATCGGCCATTATTTGTATGCACAATCACCCTTCTGGAAACCTCGAACCAAGCAGAGAGGACATAAAAGTCACCCAGAAATTGGTGGAGGCTGGGAAATTATTGGATATCACGGTTCATGATCATGTCATCATAGCCGGTAAATCCTTTACATCGCTGGCAACAAAAGGCTTGATGTGAGTGCGATGAATGATGTGCGTGAAAAATTTGGGTTATCCTCCATAGCGAATGCGGCACTGCCTTAATGAAATTGCCATGGGTTTATCAAAATGGACGGTAATACGTATGTTCTGCGAAATATGAGGTTGTGTACCAATGGTGGGCCTCAAATGTGTAGGTTCTGCTTTTTAAAAGCGGTTAATTGACTTATCTTCCAAGACCTCCCACCTATTCCGCAAAAGCCATACCCATTGTTCCACACCAAACATCATGAAAGTTGTCGTTTTAGGGGCTACGCAAATTGGCATCGAAATCGCCCGGATGCTCAGCAACGAAAACCACGAGGTCACGATACTCGATGAATCCGATGATCGTTTACAAAATGTACGGGATCAGTTAGAAGTATTTACCCAACAAGGGTACGGAACATCTGTTTCGGATTTGCGGATTGCAGGTGTAAATCGCGCAGATTATGTGATTTCTGTGACCGATGACGAGCAGAACAACATCATTGCTTGTATGCTGACCAAACGCATGAACGAACAAGTGCGGACCATTGCTTGTTTGTTCTCGGCGGAAATGTTTGAACAATCACCCTTTGCCGAATGGGACATAGATTACGTTGTTCATCCGGAAGAAAGTACCGCCAATCAGATTTTACGCCTCATGCGGCGTGCCGGCGCTACGGATATTACCCCTTTTGCAGATGGACAAGTCATGTTAATTGGGTTACGACTGACGTCTAAAGAGTTGATCAATCAGACGGTACGTCAGATGGTGATGAACAACCAACATGCTACCTTTCGATTGGTGGTGGTTCAGCGCAATACCCAAACCTTGATCCCGCAGGCAGATACTATTTTAAAGCGAAACGACCACCTGTTTTTCCTCGCCAAGTCGGAGGATGTGCCAGCAGTGATTAAATTGACGGGCAATACGGAACAACAGGTACAGGATATTATGATTTTGGGTAACTCGGATGTGTCTCGGAATGTGGCGCGGGTACTCAACAACCAATATATTGGCGGAGGAAGAGACCGACGCAAACACATTAAACTCATAGAACCAGACCGGAATCGTGCAGAGAAAATCTCGAACGAGTTAGAACACGTCTTGATTATCCATTCACCTCTCTACAACATAGATATGCTGACCTCGGAGGGGTTGGACAGTGTGGATGTCTTGGTGGCTGTGACCAATGATGCCGAACTCAACTTGATGACCAGCCTTCTTGCGGCACATTATGGCGTAAAGAAAACCATTGCAGGCGTCTCGCAGAGTAGTTACATCCCTTTGACAAATGCTGTGGACTTAGACTCGATGGTCAATGCCAATTATGCCACCTCGCGAGACATCATGAACTTCATCCGTAGCCAAGGCCAAAACAGCATTGCAGCCGTTCCTGATGTGGATGCCGAAATTCTGGAATTAATTGCTGGAGAACGGGCATCTATCACAAAAGGCCCACTCCGCTCGCTGATTTTGCCAAGGGGCATGGTCATTGGGTATGTCCAAAATGGTGACCGTGCAGAAGTTGCAACAGCAAATACCCAAATCCGAGAGGGCGACCAAGTTGTCCTTTTTGTGCTACCTCACTTGGTCGAAGAGGCAAGATATTACTTCGAAGGGATTCGTTAGCGTGCAACAGTGGTCGCATCTGGCGCTACGAGGATGTTCAGATAGCGCTCGCGAACGACTTGTAAGTGGTGTTCTACATGTCCAGCCATCATGTAAGCAAGGGCACGTACACTGGTCTGATGTCCGTTGGAAGTCCCCATTCGTGTTGTTTCATCAGGCGTAAGGGAACGCAATAAATCCAGACTACTCCGTCTTAGGTGTATAAAACGGGCAAGGAGAGCTGTCAGTTTTTGTGTGTTAAATGTGGTATTTGCGACAAAAAGGTTTTCGTCGAAGCCAGACAAATTGGTTTGGTCGCCTCTTGAAATTCGCAGCGCACGATATGCAAATATTTGCTCGGTATCATTCAGGTGTCCAAGCACTTCTTTTAGTGTCCACTTACCCTCTGCGTATCGGAAATGGGTTATTTCATCGGATAGACCACCAAAAACCAACTGAACTTCTCCCATTTGTGCTTTACAGGTGCGCATTAAATCGCCATGTCCGATAGCCAACTGCACATAATGATCGAAATACGGTGCGTATTCGCTTGATGTAGGGGGTGTCATAAGGGATAAATTTAGGGGAAGGATTTTTTAATATACAATAGGATTGGCCCAAATATGACAACAAAAATTAACCGCTTGGCTTTTTGGTCTGTGCTTTTTATGCTGGGTACTTTTTTTCTGAATAGGGCTATGGCACAAGAAGGGGGCGCACCAAGGTATTTTCCTTATTCTGGATCTGTGAATGCCCTCATTGTCTTGGTACAAACCCAAGAAGACCGGTTCGAGCATTGTGTGCAATACACCCATAACGAGGGTGGCGTACCAAAATATAAAGAAGTTCCCCATCAAATTTTTTGCAGAAAGCAAGGGAGTGGTTTAAATCAATGGGAAATAGGTGCATACCAATCTTGGACGAATGATCCGCGTACTGAGTGGCCTTTGGATACCTTAGACGTCTTGCTCAATCGTCGGAAATTGCCTTTCTGGGCCACCGAAGGTCGTTTGATTGATGCTCCCAGATCATCTAAAGTGACACAAGGCTCCCTTACGGATTTTTATCGGTTGATGTCTGGAGGTCGCTTTAATTTTCGGGGCATGGTCTATCCGTATGTCTATGTTCACGGAAAACCAGAAAAAGCCTATTTTGATGAACCAAACCCCTTTACTAATGGCGTAGTAAAAATGGCACACGAAGTGATATCCTTTGTTGGAAAGCATCCAGAAAACATTCCTTTGGACGATGCCAATCTGTGGGACACGTATCAAAATGGAAAAGGCAACGATCGCAGGCCAGATGGTAATTTCGATATGATCATTTTGGTATATCGGTTCAATTCTTTTCGGATGGTGATCCAAGGAAGTGGGATTAGTTCTTTTGGCACGTCAGGCGGGGAAGATGGCTTTGCCGTTTCGCCATTACGCTTGGGCGCACTGAAGGTCATCGAAGGGTATCCGCATGGTTCTGGTGTGATTGCACGGGGAAATTCACACAAAGAAGCCATGCGGGTGATTGTTCACGAAATCGGGCATCGGTATTATGGTGGGCATACGAATTCAGCATTTGATGTGATGGGTTACGGATCTTATGCGTTTTATGGAGCTGGCAATCGTTTGGATTTGGGATGGGCAAAGGTGGATACGCTTGATGTCGCGGAAATGCGCAAATCTGGAAAAAATGTGCAACGCCTTTCTTTGGGTGGTTTATCGTCGGGAAGTGTCCTTCGGATTATAGATGGATCGCCTCAATGTGGTGATCTGGTGGTGGAAGCCCGACTTTGGGACAATTTCTTTGATCGGCCCGCCAATGGTCATAATGCCGATGGAGATGGGGGTGATGCTTTTCTACCAGAAGAAGGTTTGTATATCCATAAGGCCGCTGGCGAAAATTGTGGAGGCGATCCTTATAACAGTATGGAAAATACCGGCTTAGAAATCCATCATAAACAACTGTTTGTCGAAGGAACGAAAGGCCCACTCTCACATCCTGCTTTTGGCATTGGAGAGGTGTATTCTCCAATGTCGGCGATGCGATTCCCCTTTTACCGTCATCCTACCTTAGATATGGGCTTGGGTATTGCACACATTAAGCGTGTCGGACAGGGTTTTCGATTCTCGGTTTATCCAGATTATCTCCGATACAAAAGCGCCGTCGCTAAGCCGCTCCGTGGTCCCTTGGCCTTAGACGAAGATTCTGTTGCACGTAACGAATCCAATGTATGGACGCTTGGAGGGACTTTTTCCCTAAAAGAAAGTCTCCAGCTTAAAGTACCTACTCGGTTTTTGTTTTTGCCGAATGCACAAATCCAATTTCAAGAAGGTCAATATTTGGAAGTGACCTGCTCCGATGGTCAAGGGATACCCCAAAAGCAGATGATCCGTGCATATAGGAAACCGTGGAGTTGGCTTAAACCAATCCTCGAAGGGAAGTGCCCATAAAAAAAGCCGAGGCTTAGTCGGCTTTTGGGTGCTCTAATTACCAATCAAATCGGCGTTCCTCGGCGGGTGCTGGCGTTGGAGGCGGTGTAAATCTTTGCTGGCCTTCCGAACCCGCTTTTGGCTTCGCATTGTTCTGGTTCCTCGGACGAGGCTTCCAGAATCCTTTTGCCCCATACGAGTTATAAACTTGTTTTACCGTGTTTTTTGGTGGTTTATAATTTTGTGGTTTGGTAAACTTACGTGTAGAGACCAATTGTTCATCAATTAGGCGTTTAAAATAGTCGCCTACAACGCGCATACCTGTGCGTGCGCCTTGTCCCCATGAACCACTCAAGGTAACCCGCCGATCGTTAAAACCGACCCAAGAACCCATTACCACATCAGGGTGCATCATCATGAACCAGCCATCGGAGGCTTCTTGGGTGGTTCCTGTTTTGCCGGCAATATCATAACTGCCCGAAATTCCGAATGATCCGCGCAAACTCTTTGCCGTTCCCTGCGAGATAACCCCACGGAGTACATCCACAACCGTATAGGCGGTATTGGGGTTTAGAACTTCACGGTAGGTGGGATAAAAGTCTGCAATGACGTTTCCATACCGGTCTTGGATTTGTTTAATGGGGGTGGCCAAGTGTAAGATGCCTCCACTGGCAAAAGACGTATAAGACTGCGCCATTTCCAATAGGGTCACCTCGCCGGTTCCAAGGGCCATTGCTGGAGAAGGGATTACATTTTTATAGCTTTCGTTTACCCCAAGGTCTTGTGCATATTTTACAAATTTCCTTGATCCAACCTTGCAGGCCAATTGTGCAGTTACGGTATTGAGGGATTTAACGAGTGCGGTTTTAAGAGGTACATAGGCGCCACTTCCGCGACTTCCAGAGTTTTTAGGCTGCCAACGTCCCGCACCTTCGCAGTTTAGGGTAACTGCCGCATCAATAAATTTATAGTCCAGACCAAAACCATTTTCCCATGCGGTTGCATAGACAAAGGGTTTAAAGGTGGAGCCGGGCTGCCTTTTTGCGATACCTACGTGGTCGTATTGGTCAATCGAAAAGTCACGTCCACCGACCCAAGCCCGAATAAAGCCATTATTGGGGTCTATCGCCACCAAGCCCAATTCAATTCTGGTTTTGGTCGTTCGCAAAGAGTCCATAAAAGCTGTGTCTTTGCGTAATTGTTGTAAGGCATTTTCCTCGCCCAATTTCTTTTTAAGAAGGCGATAATTTTGCGTTTCTTTGATAAACTCGGTGAGATCTCTTGAGTTTTCAAAACGGCTTCTGGGGTGTTCGCTGTTGGAAATGCCTTGTAAGAACGTTCCTTGTTTGTCTGCTGCTTGCTCGGCGGCTTCTTGCATCTGGGAGTCTAAGGTTGTAATGATGCGAAGGCCATCGGTATAAATGTTATAGCCCTTGTCTTTGCTCCACTCATCTAGCCATTGACGGACGTATTCCGCAAAGTATGGCGCAAAGTTGCTCTGGGGTGTCACCCGTTGGATGTTTACGCGAATGGCTTCCTCTTTGGCTGTAGCGGCTTCGTCGGGCTTGATAAAACCTTGTTCTACCATTAAATCCAGAACGGTATTCCGGCGACGTGTACAAAGCTCTAACCGATCGTCGCGTGCGGGGTTGTAAAGGAAGGGATTTTGCAACATGCCAACCAACAATGCGCTCTCTGCCAAAGTGAGGTCTTTTTGTGATTTGGTGAAGTATGTGCTTGCAGCAGCCTCAATCCCGTGTGCGTCGTACATGTAGGCCGTGGTATTTAGGTAAAGCTCAATAATTTCATCTTTGGTATAATTGCGTTCCAACTCAATGGCCGTCATCATCTCTTTGAGCTTTCGGGTAAAGGTTTTGGCACGTCCAATTTCTTCATACATATTCCGCGCCAATTGTTGTGTGATGGTAGATCCTCCTTGCGATTTCCCTTGCGCCCATTTAAAAGGGAGTGAAAGCGTACTCTGCAAGTCAATTCCCCAATGGTCAAAAAAGCGTTTATCCTCAGTAGCGATCAAAGCCTTACGGACGTATGGGGATACACTTTCCAACTCTACCCATTTCCTGTTTGCTTTGATAAAACGTGCCATCTCTTTGCCATCTTGCGAATAAACAATGGAGGCCAAGTTGATTTTTGGATTTTGGAGGTCGTCTAAGGAAGGCAAATCGTTTACCATAAAAATCATAAAGATGGTAACAATGAGCGAACAAAAGGCAATAAAGCCAGCTACCGAGGCCACGCCAAGCAACGCCAATTGTTGAATGCGTTCTTTTTGACGGGCTTCAGATCCAAGATGACGACGTTCTGGATCGTTAAAATAGCGACGCAGTTCTTCCTGCGTATATTCGGTTGGTGAAGATCCCCACATATGGTCTAAATGTTATTCACGTTCTGTTGGTGGTAGGTTGTCAAACGTTCGACGGCTCCGTTTTTCCATGCGTTCAACGAAACTTCATCTGTGGTTAATACCGCAAAAGTTCTGTTTTTATACCAAAATCCGGTGTTCACGTACAAACCATGTGCAAACACGTCGAGTTCGGTTTTATGGCTATGGCCCATAGCAACCAGAT
Organism: Rhodothermia bacterium; assembly: GCA_017303715.1. Lineage (GTDB taxonomy): Bacteria > Bacteroidota > Rhodothermia > Rhodothermales > UBA2364 > UBA2364. The sequence goes on from JAFLBZ010000017.1 coordinate 16,360, forward strand.
CACATTGATGCTGCATAAGGAGGTTCTTTGCGGCTGTCCTTAGGGCATCGATGGTTTTGGGCTGGGTTCGGTTGTTCAATTTTATCAAACTAAACCGCCGCGCAAGGGCAAAGCCCAGATCGCCAGGGAGTAGGTTTTTGTACAAAGTTGTGGGTAAAGGATGTCTGAGAACGGGTCTTAAAAACCGATAAAAACCTTTTGAGGATTCAAAAAGGTCGCCATGTGTCAGAAATACCTTCTTCCCAAAAAAGAATTCTATAAGATAATCAAAAAATACTGATATGCCCAATTCAGATTCAAAGTAATTGAGGTGCCAAGGGTCTCTATTTCCCACAATATACCGAATTTCTAATCCAGCATCGGCATGGTGGGCTAAAGCACCCAATAAACGGGTTGCTCCTTTGGGAATTAAATGGCGGTATTCAATGAACTGCTCAAAAAGGTCGCCAAGGAGATAAACTTTAGCGTTGTTTTTGGCCGCAAAGGTCAATAATTGCACCAAGTCCCGCTCGGCATTGGGGTCTGTATGACGGCCACCACGCCCCAAATGTACATCAGAAACAAGAATAACCATAGGGGTTGGTAGCCGAAGTTAGATTTTTGACGGCTTTGTAACGTTTTTGTGGAACGATTTTGTTCTAAACTTGTTAATGACGCTAAAATATAAAACTTCTTTCCTACCGTACATGAATTCATATTCTTACAGACCACCTTCGCAGTTTTCCCTTTTTCCTCCAGTCGTTAAAAACCTGCTCATCCTAAATGGGTTGTTTTTCTTTGCTCAAATTACGTTCTCTGGGACGTATCAGCCCTATTCTTTTTTAGAGAAATACTTGGCGCTTTGGCCATTAGACGCACATTTGACGGGCAACGTAGCGTTTTATCCTTGGCAGGTGGTAACTTATGCGTTTCTACATGGTGGGTTTTTTCACTTGGTTTTAAATATGTATGCCCTTTGGATGTTTGGGGCGCATATTGAATCGGAGTGGGGGCCTCAGCGTTTTGCACTATACTACTTTGTGTGTGTCATAGGGGCGGCTGCGGCTCAATTGACGGTAAGTTGGTACGAAATAAACGTCTTGGATTTGCGCACGATTGCGCCTACGGTTGGAGCAAGTGGCGGCGTGTTCGGGATTTTATTAGCATTTGGGATGATGTATCCCAATTATGAAATTTATTTCTTTCCTTTTCCGATTCCGGTCAAAGCGAAGTGGTTTGTCCTAATCTATGGTGTAATCGAATTGGTGAATGGTGTATCTGGCGGTGCATCCAATATTGCTCATTTTGCTCATTTGGGTGGAATGTTTATGGGGTTGATCCTCATGCTGGTATGGGGTTATCGTTTGCCATTTGGGAAGCGTTTGGTTTAATCTTCGTTGCACGTAGTTTAAAGAATTTAGGTTGACCCAATAAAAATGGCTATCTTATAAACCAAAAACGAGCGATAGAAATCGAAGGTAGCGTAAAATCCTAAAGATATGGAGCAAATAACGTTATGGGCAGATAAACTGCGGCTTTGGTATCACATGCAACGGAGAGGGTTCCGCGAGATTTTTGTGGGGCTTATTGTTATGTATCTTATTGGTATTTTGGTGATGCTTATTCCGGGGTTAAAGGATGTTTATTTCCACGCATTCGTTCTTGCTCCGGGTACTTCTTGGCTTACGCCTTTACAGTTGATAACCCACCCGTTTATTAACCCGTTTAGTGGTTTTTTTGGCCTCATTAGCTTTTTCTTTTTATTGGGCTGGTTTTATATCATTACCCAAATGGCCACAGATTTTGCGCCCCCCCACCATTTGGTAGGGCAGTTTTTTGGTGGGAGTTTGTTTGCCGGTAGCCTGTATTGGCTGGTTGCCACCTTTATTCTGGAGCAAGGAAATGCGGTTTATGGGGCACATCTTGGTCTTATTGCAGTGGCTTTTGCTATTGCGCACCAGTCGCCCTCGGTGCGTATCCCTTTGTTTTTCTTTGAAGTTCCTTTCTGGGCAATGGCTTTTTTAATTCTGGTGTTATATAGCACCATGCCCGGTGGGTTATTGGCCGCTGCCGCTGCCGCTGGTTTTGGCTGGGGAACATCAGAATTGCTCAAAAGAGGGATAGACTTACATGGCTGGGCAAAAGTGTTCTTCATGACCGTTAGAAGACCTATAAGCACGCGCAAAACCATCCGGCGCGAACCCGCTCTCTCACCCTATACCATTCCTGAACGTAAATCCCATATGCGAAGAGAGGAACGTGGCGTGGAGCCAGTAAGTTCAACCTCCGATCTTGATACCATAGACCGCCTCTTGGATAAAATCAATGAGCAGGGGTACGAATCTTTGACGCCTGAAGAAAAACAGGCTTTGTATGATGCAAGCAGTAAAAACTAATATCGCGACTCCGAAACGTACTTTTCTTAAAACAAATTTGCTCCTCAAATGCGCCAAAGCGAAGTCTTCCGGCTGGATTTGGTTTGTCTCTATGGTGCAGTTTTGTCTATTAGCGCTCAATACAGCTGGATTTATGGCGCGTTATGTGCCTTCTGATGTGTTTTGGCAAATTCAGATTTTGGGTGTTTTATTGCCGTTTTTGGTGCTTTCGCTACTTCCGTTTGGGCTTATTTTGCTTTTTAAGCGCAGGAATGGCATTTTCGTTTGTACGGTATGCTGTATCGTTCTTTTTGGTGCAAGGCTTTTTCCATTTGGGCTTGGAGGCGATCAGCCGAAAGAAAAGGAGGATGTGAAGGTCTTGTCTTATAATGTGGCCTCCGTGCCGATGTCTGGTTGGTCGGAAATTTTTGGACAAGAATTGCCCGAATTGGTGATGTTCCAAGAGTCTTATTTTTGGCAAACACCCCAAAAGACCGCCACCACTCCGTATTTAACGTTTTTGAGGGATTCCTTGGAATATACGGTTGCGCCCGATGCCTTAAAACCAAAAATTGTGATCCATGAGAACCCGATTTTAGTCCGGCATTTTTCGGTTACGGATTCAGTTACGACATTTTCCATCGCGGACGAGGAAGGAGGGGTGAGTTTTGCAACCCGTGCTGTAATTGGGCAGGGCGATGCTAGGTTTGCCATTTATAACCTACATCTGCAATCGCTGGGAGATAAAAAACCTTGGAAAGTCTTCCGCAACGACTCTTCTTTGACGGTGACCCTTCGTCAGTTGGGCAGGCAATACGAACGCGCCTATCGCATACAAGCGTTAGAAGTGAGGCTGCTAAGAGAAGCCATAGAAAAAGAAACCTTGCCCTACCTCATCGTTGGTGACTTTAACAATACCATTCATAATTGGGCGTATGCGCAGTTGGCGATAAACATGACGGATGCGTACCTCCAGAGTGGTGCGGGTTGGGGGGGAACCTACCATAGCCGTAAGCCTTGGTTTAGGATAGACCATATTTTGGTAAGTCGGGAGTGGGAACCTATTTCCGCACATGTTTTACCTGTATTTTTCTCGGATCATCGGCCAGTGGTTGCTTGGATCAGGCCAAAGGTAAGATTCATGAAAAAAAAGCCAAAAGGGGCCGAATACCCGCTTAATCCGTAAGACAAGACGTGTTAACCATCAACCTTATATAGAACTAAAAAGAGACATGCAAAGACCCCGTCGCATTTCACGCGCCGTACATGTTGGTAATGTACAAATTGGAGGTGGAGCGCCGATTTCGGTACAATCCATGACCGTTTCCAAAACCCACGATGTCGCCGCTACACTTACCGAGATAGAAGGCTTGGCAAGAGCAGGCGCGGATATTGTTCGTGTTGCCGTGCCGCGCCCCGAAGACGTCGCCGCTTTGCCCGATATCGTACAAGGTGCGCCCGTGCCCATTGTCGCAGACATCCACTTCAACTACCAGTACGCCCTAAAAGCAATTGAGGCGGGTTGTGCCAAAATTCGTATTAATCCGGGAAACATCGGTAAGCCGGAGTGGGAGCAGGAAGTCCTTTTGGCAGCAAAAGCGAAGGGCGTTCCTATTCGGATTGGTGTGAATTCTGGCTCGCTTGAACGAGATATTATGGACAAATATGGCTATCCGCAGCCGGAGGCCCTCTTTGAAAGTGCAATGCGCCATATCGAAATTTGCCATAAGCATGATTTTAAAGACATTATTGTTTCGGTCAAACATTCCGATGTCTTTTTTATGATCCAAGCCTACCGTCTATTGGCGGAACGAACAGACATCCCATTACACCTTGGGGTGACAGAGGCGGGTACTTGGCAAACAGGGTCTATTAAATCCGCCATCGGTATTGGATCCCTCTTGGCAGATGGAATTGGGGATACGATTCGGGTTTCCTTAACAACCGAGTCCGTAAAAGAAGTTGAGGTTGCCCACCAAATCCTTAAATCCTTACGGCTGGGTCGCCCCGGTGTGAACATCATTGCTTGTCCTACGTGTGGACGCCTTGAGGTGGATTTGTTCAAAATTGCCGAGGAGGTAGAGCAAGCCGTTAATGCACGCAAGTTTAGCAAAAACCTAAATGTAGCCCTCATGGGTTGTGCGGTTAATGGTCCGGGTGAAGCCGCAGGTGCGGACTTAGGGGTGGCCTGTGGGCGTGGTCGGGCACATTTGTTTAAGCGCGGCGAGGTTATCCGAACCGTTGATGAAGATCGGATTGTGGAGGCTGTTCTTGAGACCATCGAGGATTGGGAGGAGGAAACCATCTAACGGAAAATGCAAAAAAGAGGCCCGAAAAGGCCTTTTTTTATAACCTGCTACACCGACAAAAAAATATTTGGTTAACTATTTGAAATTTAGAAAAGTGCATACTAAATTTGTAAGCGCTTACATCTATGCACCATCCGTGTATTGCCCCGCAGCCTTAATCTTGTCCTACTGTGTCTATAACCATTTATGATATTGCTGAAGAAGCGGATGTCTCTATTGCAACCGTTTCTCGTGCATTTAACAACCATCCAAGAGTTTCTTCCAAAACACGTAAACGCATTTTTGAAATTGCCGAGCGGCACAATTACCAGCCCAATGCCTCAGCGCAAAGTTTGGCCAGAAAGAATACTTACCTGATTTCTGCGATTATCCCAATGATGGCCAATTACTTCTTTTTGGAGGTGATTAGAGGGTTACAAGATCGCATTTTTGGGTCGGAATTTGACTTGACCATCTATCCGGTGATTGATCCAGACCAAGCGCCAGCCCAATTAGAAAGGGCTATGCAACGTGGACGAAGCGAGGGTATGATGTTGTTTTCTACATGGCTAACCGATGACCAGGCGGACTGGCTCCGCGCCTTTTCACAGCCTGTGATTTTAGTGGATTCCCATCACGAGTTATTCGACTCGATCGCGGTGGATAACCGAAAAGGTGGGGAGATGGCCGTAGCGCATTTGCTCCAGACGGGATTTCGTCGAATTGGGTTGGTCGCGGCAAATCTGGCTGCTGTTCCGGCACGAGACCGTAAAATTGGCTACCAAAGGGCCTTGCAAAAAGCGGGTATTGCCTTTGATCCTACCCTTGTTATCGAGAGTAAGGATGTTGTTGTTCATGGTTTTAGTGAGGAATCTGGGTATGAGGATACGCTTCGTTTGCTTGAACAGGCGCAAGATTTAGACGCCATCTTTGCCACCTCAGACGTACAAGCATTGGGCGCTTTACGCGCTTTTCGGGAAGCGGGCTTGCGTTGCCCGGAAGACATTGCCTTGATGGGATACGACGATGTAAAATTGGCTGCTTTTGCGGGCTTAAGTACCATCCGCCAACCCATGAATACGCTGGGCAATCTTGCGGTGGAATACTTCTTTAAACGATTAGAAGACCCGAATGCAGAGGTTACACACATTAGCTTAGAGCCAGAGGTGGTAGCACGCAATACTTCTTCCAAGCTGAAATGACCCATAGTTTACGGGTAATTGACTTGTTCTTTATAGAGACTCCATCTATTTCTTGATATATTGTAAGCGCTTACACTTTTTGAAGTTTTTAAAGATGCAATATCTGGTGTAAGTGGTTCTGAATCGCTCCAATTGAGGTAAAACATGCTTTTCAAAAAAGGATTAGGATTACTGGGTTTGATGGTGCTGGTTCAATTTTCCGTAGCACAACCAGCTCCGGCCTTGGCTGATGTGGCTGGAAGTGCCATAACGACCGCTCAATTTAAGACACGCTACACCGATTATCTCTTAAAAACGGGCCTCAAAGACGATCCAAGGCTTCGGAAAGCCATGTTAGAGACGATGGTTTCTACGGAAATGATTGCTCGTGCGGCGGAAGAGCGGGGAATCGTACAAACGCCGGCCTATAAATCTTGGCAAAAGCAGGTACGTCGCAAACTTAGTTTAGAAGCCTATTCTTCTCGGGTAATGTACCGAGACCTTGCGCCTTCGGAAGCAGAAATGCAGGAAGTATTGCAGCGGGCTTATACCACGATGAGAGCAAGCCATCTTTTTGCACGTGACAAAGCGGCGGCGGAACGTTTGTATGCCCGGCTCAAGGCAGGGGAGGCATGGAATGCCTTGGCAAAGGAAGTTTTTGCAGATTCCACCTTGGCCAACAATGGTGGATCGGTGGGGCGCTTTGAATTTGAGGAAATGGATCCCGTATTTGAGCAAACGGCCTTTAGACTCAAACCGGGAGAGATCTCCACGCCTGTTCGTACTGCATTGGGTTATTCCATTATCCGATTAGACGAGAAGTTCACCAAGCCCATTATTACAGAAACGGAATTTGCCAACCGTAGAGACCGCTTGGCACAATATATCCTGCTCCAGAAGCGGCGCGAGGTTCGGGCGGAACACGCAGATCAACTTGAGCGGGACATAAAACCCGTCTGGAATCAGGCATCTCTCAACCGTCTGGTTTTACAATTAGAAGGGGGCGATATTGATCCGGCACGCAGACGGGAATTGCAAGCCTTGGCACTACAACCGAATTGGCAGAAGCAGCCTTTGGTGCATTTTGGCGTTTCGGGCGAGCGCAGAACTTGGACGGTTGCGCAATTTCGCTCAGAAGCCGAAGCCTTTACATCGGCGAAACAACGGGCTGCGATTAAGGACAAATCGGGTTTAATGCGTTTCGTTGTTGGGCTTTTGTTGCAGGACGAGATGGTACGGAGGGCAGAGAAAAATAGGTTTCATCAACTACCCGCTTTTATTGAGGCCGAGCGCCAAAACATGAAAGATTGGACAGTTCGTGAGGAAATGGCACGTTTAGACAAAACCATACACATTCCGATAGACTCCCTAAGATCCTATTTTGAACGAAACCGAGCGACAATGTTCTCCGACGAGAAGGTACAGGTTGCGGAAATCTTGGTTTCTACCCTCGAAGCGGCACGAAGCATAAAAGAAGACCTTACCGCCGATAACTTTTCTGAATTGGCGCAAAAATACACCGAGCGTCGCGGTGGGGTTGATTCGAAGGGCGATCTGGGGTACGTCACCCAAGCCGAATTGGGCGCACTCGCCGAAGCCGTTTGGCAAAGTGAAAAAGGGAGCATTTTAGGCCCTTTGGAAGTGTCAGGCAAATATGTTCTGCTCAAAGTCGGGGACAAACTGCCACCGCTTCCGCTTAACTTTGAACAAGCCGAACCCTATGTGCGCAGGTTGTTGTGGAATACCTATAGCGAAAAGGTAATGGCGCAATACCGAACTTCATTAGAAGCGAAATATCGCCATAAAACCAGCACAAACCCGGCCTTATTGTACGATGTGTCTTTGTATAATTGATCCGTTGTCATGAACATAATGTTGTTTCAGAAAAACCATAACCCTTTTGATAAGGAAGCATCCGAAAATGACCTACAAGATATTGCAAAAGGTAGGCTCAAATCGAAGCCCATGCCTTTGGTAGGTTCTATGATAGAGCAAAATCCGCCACCTAATTCAGAATCCAATCACCCAAACAACGCAGCTATGATGCGAATACCCAAACGTTGGATCGGTGTTTTTTCGCTGTTCTTGTTCGGTTTTGCGCCTTTGTGGGCACAGACCACCGGAAAGATCACCGGAAAAGTATTTGATGCACAATTTAATTCTCCGATGCCGGGAGCAACCATCAAGATTCTGGGGACGACTCAGGGCGCCACGACGGATGCCAATGGCGAATATGTTATTATTGGGGTTAGACCGGGTGTTTATGTTTTAGAAGTGTCTTTCGTCGGTTATGTAACCGAGAAGCGCGAGCAGATAAACGTAAACATTGGCCTTACCACAACCGCCGACTTCAAGCTCCGTGAGCAAGTTATTGCTTCCGAAAAAGAAGTTGTAATTGTTGCGGATGCCATAAAAGTACGAAAAGACGTTACAAGCTCCGAGTCGCGGGTTTCCGCCCAAACCATAGACAACATGCCCGTCCAAGAGTTGGGTCAGTTGGTTGGTGCGCAAGCGGGAGTCACCTCTAAAAACGGATCGCTCCACATCCGAGGTGGGCGCTCAAGCGAAGTAAAAGTCTTGGTTGATGGTGTTGCCGTGACGGATAGTTACGATGGTTCACAATCCGTTCAAATCGAAAATGAAGGGATTCAGGAACTCCAAGTGATTTCAGGAACCTTCAATGCTGAACACGGGAATGCGATGTCTGGCGTGATCAATGTTGTAACCAAGGAAGGAGGCAACACGAAATGGGGTGGTTCAGCAGAATGGTATTCGGGTTCTTATTTGGTGAGTGGCAAAGGCGGCGAAGATTATTTGCGAGGCATTAATGCCGGAGATTATACGGTTCGTGGTGTTCAATACCGCGATGTTGACCCTTACGGCTATTTACCTGCAAACCCGCTACATTACCAAAATGCAAAATTGGCTATTGATGGTCCCATCATTAAAGACCGCGTTTCACTTTTTGCGCTGGCCCGCTACTTCAAAAATGATGGTTGGTTTTATGGCGTTCGTAAATACAATATAGACGGTACAAGAGGCGATAGCGCCTTGGTTCCGATGAACAATTTTGAACGACTTAGCTTACAGGCAAACTTTAAAATCCAACTAAAAAAAGGGATGTTCATAAACGTCATCGGCTTGGCCAACCAGTCGGAATCGCGAAATGGTGATTTTAACCTACGGTGGGCGCCGGATGGACGAGGCCGGAACCAAGACTTGGGCTATGATGTGAAGGTGAAGTTTACCCACCTCGTCTCGAACAAGACCTTCTATAATATTGATGCGGGTATGTTTTTCCGCAATGCCAAGGGAGGATTGTTCGATGATCCTTTGGATTCACGCTACAACAATTTCGGCAACCAACCCCCAGATTCTGTCGAGGTCGTTCCCGGTGTATGGGAAACCGTTGTCCGTGGAGGAAGCCGTTTTGCACGTGGTGGGACAGATTTGGGGCGCTACGACCGTGATACTCGTAGCCAAATCTTGCAAGGTAGCCTCAACAGCCAAATTTCTAAACATCATCTGGTAAAAGTGGGCTTCGAGGCCAAACAAGACGTCATGAATTTAAAGGCGTATGGCCTTATTCCAAAAGTGGATGCGGATGGAAACCCTATTGTGCCTTTTCAGCCGGCTATTCCCGATGAAACTTCTTTAGATTTCTCGTCCTTTAGCGACATTAAGCCCTTCTCGGCAAGTGCCTACATTCAGGACAAAATGGAGTACGAAGACCTGATCATCAATGCGGGATTGCGTTTTGACTATTTCGACTCCAACGGACAGACCTTGGCAGACCCTTCGGATCCGAACGTCTATGCGCCGTTCAAAAAAACCAATATTTATAAGGACACCAATAACAACGGGGTGATTGATGCTGCCGAAGAGGTGGAAAACAACAAAAAAACCTTAGATGAGCGCTTGGCCTATTGGTATCAAGACGCAACGCCTAAGTTCCAACTTTCCCCGCGCCTCGGTGTAGCGTATCCTATTACCGAAAAAGGGGTGATCCACTTCTCTTATGGGCACTTCTTGCAAATTCCTACCCTAAACCGTTTATTTGATAACTACGGGTATAAAATCCGTACAAACTCTGGTACATACGGGCCATTTGGAAATCCAGACTTAAAGGCCCAAAAAACCGTGATGTACGAGATCGGGATTCGTCAGGGCTTTGGCGATTATGTGGTTGACGTTACTGCCTACTACCGCGACGTGCGCAACTGGGTGGCCACCTCGCCAGTGATTACTACCGAAATTCCGGGTACAACCTATGTGAACTATGCCAACCGTGACTATGCCAATACACGGGGGATGACCCTATCCTTTAACAAAACCTACTCCAACAACTGGGGAGCAGACTTGAGCTACACCTTCCAAGTTGTTGAAGGGTCAAATTCTAACCCGAACGACGAATTTTTCTCGCTGCTAAGCAACTCACAACCCACCATTGCATTGCTCCCCTTAGATTGGGATCAAAGACATCGGTTGTCGGGGTCTGCATATACCAACTTTGCCGGATGGGGCGCTTCCTTACTCTTTAATTATGGAACAGGATTTCCCTTCACGCCAAGTTTTGGTAAAGCATCCCTCTTTGGTGCGAATGTTCAGCCGGAATTTGCCCGCAACTCACGCCGTATGCCTGCCGAGTTCCAAATAGACCTCAACCTAAACCGCGAGTTTAAATTAGGCGCAGTAAAACCAAAGTTCTTCCTCCAAGTCTTTAACTTGTTGGATCGTCGGAATGTGACGGGAGTTTATGGCGATACCGGAAAACCCAACATCCAACTTCAGGTTCGCGATACGACCAGTTTTGATCCGGGTTTCTGGATTCGGCCTTTCAACTATTCTGAGCCGCGCCGTGCGCACTTGGGAGTAGAATTTAAGTTTTAAGCAGATGTGCTCACCGGCAAAAAGCCCTAAGCCTCAACGAACATAAAATTATGCGATCATCTTTTCTTAAATACCTGCTCGTTCCAATGGCCCTCCTAATGGTTGGTCAAGTTCGGGCGCAAGGTGTGGTGGATCGGAACCATGTGCCCAGTAAAGAGCGCGTGGACGACCTCCAGCGCCGAAAAGACGTGGTGGACGGCAACAACCTCCGCGCAACCATTACGAACTTCCTGCAAACCGCACAGTCCGGAGAGCCGGGAGACATCTTTTATGAATGGCCCAAAAACACCAACCGTATCTACGTTGCCCTCTCGCAAATGTGGGTCGGTGCGGAAGTGGCCTCGACCGACGGAAAGCCGCTCTATATTGTAGATGTGGCAAACTTCAGAAATAACCTCAACAACGGCACAAACGCTTGGAACTTCCGGCCTATCAAGGGCTATGTGAATCCCGCCGGACGTGCGTTTGGGATTGCACAATCCGATGAACCCAACTCGTGGCCTGCAACATGGCCCGATAAGACAAACGATGCCACCGACCCGGGTTGGCGTGGCAGTTGGAATGGATTCTTTGGTAAAGATATCTTTAATGCAGACCAAGAGTTTTTCTACAAAGCCGGAGACGACCAATACGACCGATACCCCAATTATTTCCCAGATGATACAGACCGTACTCGGAAAGGACTTGGTTTGGTGGTGGATGCCCGCGTCTTGTCTTGGAGCCAAATCCTCATCCAAGATGCCGTTTTTCTCTTACATGGCATTAAGAACGATGGTTCTAAAGACCTGAACAAAGTAGGCGTGTCTATCTGGTTGGCCGACTTGGTGGGCGGGGATGCCTCCGATGATATTCCGTTCTTCGATCTTGCGGAAGACGTCGCTTTTATGACCGATGCCGACGGAATCGGAACCGAGCCATTTGGTTCCGAAAAAGTGGGGGTTGCTGCAATCGCTTTCTTGGAAACACCCGGAAATGCGGTGGATCGGATTGACAACGATGGCGATGGCTCTACCAACGATTGCAACATCGCTACAGGAGAATGTTCTAGCCCCATCGTGACTGAAGCCATGATTGCCACAGAAGACCCCACAAATGGGATTGATGACAACGGCAACGGTCTTGTGGATGAAAACCGCGCCCATATCGCCTTTACCGATGCACAGGCTTCGAGCCGTGGGGTAGGTTATGCAGACCGTGTGGATAACGATGGCGATGGCGAACACGGTAGCCCGCTGGTAACAGAGGCTATGGCGGCGGCAAGTGCTTCTGATAAATGGTTGCGTTGGCCACCAAATCCAGAAACCGATCCGTTCTTGGCCAATATTAGCCCCAAACCCGTTCACTTGGTCATGATTGAGCAAGACGACATCGGTAAAGGGTTTAAAGATGGGATAGACAACGACAACAGCGCCAACGATCCCAAAGGGCAAATCCGGTATGGATGCGAAGAGTATCTCTCGGAAAAAAATTCCCCATTAGTGACACAAGCCATGATTGATGCCGCTAAAAGTGATCCCTATGGCCGATATATCGTACCCGGAACCAGCGTGATCTTGTACCAATTGGGGCAAGAAGACCTCGGAAAACCCTATGCCGATGGCAAAGACAATGACGGCGATGGTGCCATTGATGAAGGCATTGATGAAATGATTGATGAAATGATTGATGAAAGCAGATCCGACGGAATTGACAACGATTGTGATTGGGATCCGCTACGCGATGACACCGGCTTGGATGGAGTACAGTTCTCCGGAGATGCGGGTGATGGCGACCGAAGTCCAACAACGGGAGCTGGAACCGATTTTCCGGGCGAAAAAAATATTGACGTTACCGACGTCTCCGAGTCCGATCAAATCGGTCTGACCAACGTAAAAATTATTCCAGCCTTTACCTTAGACTTTAACCGCCAGTCAGACCAAGAGTTGTTCAATAAATACATGAAACCCGGAGAATTGGATACACAAAAACCACCTCCCGGCGAGAACGACTTGGTGGTTTCGAGTGGGATCTTCCCTTTAAAAGCGGGCCAAACCGAACGGTTTTCCCTCTCTATTCAAGTTGGCTCCGACCGTACCAACGTGCTTCGCAAGCGCGATAACGCATACCAAGCCTATGCAGAAGACTACCAGTTTGCGCAAGCACCAGCCGTTCCAGCACTTACCGCAGTTCCGGGGGATAAATCCGTAACCTTGTATTGGGATAGCGCCGCAGAAGAATCCGTAGATCAGTTTCTCTTGGGGTTAGGATTACCCGCAAAAGACTTTGAAGGCTATCGGATTTATCGCGCAACGGATCCCGCATTTTTGGATGCACTCAAAATAACCGATGGCTACGGTAACCTGAGCTACAAAAAGCCCATTGCACAATTTGACCTAAAAAACGGTGTAAATGGCTTCCATCCGGTGGATGTAAATGGCGTTAAATTCTATCTTGGTAATGACAGTGGCTTGGTTCATAAATTTGTAGATACGACTGTAGAAAACGGCATCACGTACTATTATGCCATTACCTCCTACGACTTTGGTGCGGCCACAGCCAATATCTCGCCGACTGAAGCGCCTGTTCGGATTCGTCGTCTGCCAGATGGAACCATCGAGACAGCCAAAAACGTGGTTAAAATTACACCCGGGCCTGCCGCAGCCGGATATACAAACGCAAAATTTGCCGGAACAACCCCAATTACCCTCACAAAAGGGTTAACCAGTTCTAAAATTGATTATACCATTATAGACCCAACGGTGATTAAGGACAGCAACAAGTACCGGATTACCTTCCGTGATACCTTGATTGTTTCCCCTAACCCAAACTTGCCGGACACCTTGACCACCAAAAGTTGGTCGCTTTATGATGTGACGGCTGGGAAGTATCTTTTGGAAAAACAAAGTGCTGGATTAAAAACGGGAACTGAATTTCCGCTATTTGATGCCACTGGAAAGGCACTCGGTTTCCGGTTGATTTTCCAGAATGAACCCTTTGTTACCCTCAATACTGCTGATAGCTTCTGGAAAAACAGTGCGGGCGCAGCAAACAATCAGGTATTCCCGATTACTTTCGAGCCTTATGTTGGGGGAACCTTTGTACGGGGTCTCCGGAACCCGGCGGATTATCGCATTAAAATCGTAGAGCCGGGGCTGGGGCAATCCGTACAACTAAAAGTTCGCTCCAATGTTACCTTACCTGCTCGAAAAACGAACTTTCAGGTGTTCCGACTTGAGCCAGACGGTAATGGGGGTGTTAAAGAGGTTCCGATTGAATATGCGTTCTGGGATTTGACAGGGCCTGAAGCCGAAAACCTCGCCGTTCCGGGTATCTTTAGCAACGACACCCAATTCGGTGAATCCGACTTTATCATTTTCTATGAATCCAAAGTTGGCGATACCTCCGGTCAGAAGATCATCACGTGGCGTGTTGGGCTTAACTTCACCTTGAAAGACCGCAAAAATCCGGCAACGGGTGATAATATTACGCTCTCTCTACGGAAGCCACTCTTGTCCTCGGATGAATTTGAGTTCACCACCGAGGCCGCCAAGATTGATACCGAAAAAGCCAAAAACGCTTTAGAAAACGTGAAAGTGGTGCCAAACCCATATGTGGCCACCAACCGATTTGAACCACTTAACCCATTCTCGACTGGGCGTGGGCCTCGTGTAATCAAGTTCATGAACCTGCCGACAAATTGCACGATCCGCATCTATACCGTTAGTGGGCGATTGGTCAAAACCTTGAACCGAGACTATGGTGCAAACATCACCTCGCGTGATCTCTTGGATGGTTCCTTGGATTGGGATCTCCAGAGTGAAGACGGACTTTCGGTGGCTTATGGCATCTACGTCTATCATGTAGAAGCACCCGGACTTGGGGAATCCACTGGCACTTTTGCCATCATTAAGTAACCGCAGGAGGAAACCAACATGAAAAACCAACTTTTCAAACATGGTCTTGCGGTTTGCCTGATGCTGGTAGTGGCAACGACCGCGGGGGCACAAGATACCCGAAATGTAACCAATCGGGGTACCACTGCTGCCGAATTTCTTTCCATTCCGATTGGCGCTCGTGCTACCGGTATGGGAAATGCTGTAACCGCACAGGTGGACGACCAGTCCGCAATTTATTGGAACCCCGCAGGTCTGACAAGTTTGGATAAGCCGGGGCTGAGCTTCGAGACCGCCAAATGGATCAACCAAATAAGTTTCAACTATGGCGCTTTTAGCACTCCTTTGGCAGGAGGGACACTGGGCGTTGGGATTACTTCCATCCGCACGCCGGAAATGGAGGTCGTTACCGTCGAGGAGCAAGACGGAACGGGCGAAACCTTTAATGCCGCTTCCTATGCCGTTTCTTTGTCCTATGGACGAAAACTAACCGACCGATTCTCGATCGGGGGGACGGCAAAATTGGTCTCGGAACGCATCTGGCACTCAAGTGCAAACGGGGTGGCCATAGACATCGGAACCTTGTTCGTGACGCCTTTCCGTGGGGTTCGCCTCGGCGCTACCATCACCAACTTTGGTACGAAGTTGCAAATGGGGGGAGATGACTTGCTGATCACCACCGATATTGACCAAAACGCAGAAGGCAACAACGAAAGCCAACGGGGTTTCTTGAGAACCGATAAATTCGGGATGCCCCTTATGATGCGCATTGGTCTTGCGGGCGAAGTAGTGAAAACCAAACAAACCCGCATAACACTGGCTGTGGATGCCCTTAGCCCGAACAACTCGGAACAATTTCTGAATGTTGGCGCCGAGGTGGGGCTTCTGGG
The DNA here is from genome assembly GCA_017303715.1 of Rhodothermia bacterium. GTDB lineage: Bacteria > Bacteroidota > Rhodothermia > Rhodothermales > UBA2364 > UBA2364. The sequence continues at coordinate 31,835 of JAFLBZ010000017.1, forward strand.
GGATCTGGTGGTCTTGCGTGGAGGGTACAACGAGTTGCTGTTGAAAGACAGTTTACGCGGCCTTAGTGCGGGTGCTGGAATTCGGTACCGTTTTGGGGGTATAAACCTCGGTGTGGACTATGCTTACGAGTCCCAGAAGTACTTCAATGCCATCAATCGGCTTACGGTCTCGATGAAGCTCTGAGGTACATGGCAGATTTTAGCAAGGGAAAGAAGATCGTCGGCATCTTGAGCATGGGTCTAAGACAAATCGGCCTCTTCTGGTATGCTACACGGGTATTCTTTCTCTTGCTTTTTTAGTAAGTAATTGTAAAAAGAAGTCTTAGAAGTGAAAATTGTGGTCTTGTGTGGAGGCCCTCAATTTCTGGGAGGCTATTTTATAACGAATCTACTTGCGCTTGCGTTAAAAAAGCCTTAATCTTATGTGTTGTGAGCATGTAAACGCTTTCGCAAATTCTTTTGAAACCCCAATTCTCAATCATCAAACATAGGAAGTAAACATGAAAAAACTTCTACTCATGCTGGTGATGGGCGCATTCCTGATGCCATTGGCTGCCCAAGCGCAGAACCCATGGACACAGGCAGGTGCCTTTCCTTCAGCAACCTTCCCCACCACAACCAACCCAAAAGTGAACTGGGATGGTCATGGTGTTGCGGTAGATCCGGATGGCAAGATTTGGTATCAACCATATTATGCTACGGATAGTACCAATGTTAACTGGCAGGCGAAGAAAGTCGCGACACGTGTTATTTATGTCTTTAACCCAGATGGCACACAGGCTTCTTTTTCTCCGGTTAAGTACATTGACCTACCGGGTGGTAAGCGGGATACCTTAGGTGGCGTTACCATCAAGACAGCCGCTGGCGCAAAATCTTTTGATCCCAATACAGGCCGTGGCTTACGTCTTGCACCAGATGGTCATATTTTGGTTTCTCAGTTCAACCTCCTTTACAAATTAGACTATAAAACGGGTGCAGGTCTGAACAAGGCTGTTGTGAACTCTTCCGGGCAATCCATTGCAGCAGCAGCGGTGGATAATGCCGGAAATATTCTGGTTGCTACAGTTACGCCGGGTGCTGAGCCAATGAAAATGTATGACAAAGATTTTAACTTCATTGGCAATGTGATCGAAAAATCTAAAATCAAAGGTTACTCACGTTCCTTCTTGCTTTCACCAGATGGCAATACCATCTATTGGTCAGGATATACCAATCACGGTGTTATTATGTATAAACGTGCCGATGAATTTTCTCCATACGATTCTACAGGGATAGTCTTAGCAGGGTTTGATTCTGAGTCTATGACATTCCACCCCGTTACGGGTCATCTTTGGGCAAGTGCTGGCTCTAGTTTAGATACACCAAACCGTTATCCTAATGTAAAAACCACGTGGAAACGCCGCACTTGGTACTCCTTCAACCCATCAACCCTAACACCGAAGGATTTGAACGATGCAGAAACCGCTTTAGAAAGTTTTACTTGGTCACCAACTGTGCCTGCAGATACCCTTGGTCGTCCGCGTGGACTTGGTTTCTCCCCTGATGGTAAAATAGCCTATGCCACAGTTTTTGCTGCAGGTTCTACTGCGAGCGTGATCAACCCTACCTTGCAAAAATTCACGGCTCCAGCGCCATCTACAGGTCGTATGATTACGTTGATGGTGAACATGGCATCCACCCGCGACACCGTAGGCGTAAAGCGTATGATCCAAGTACGTGGGGATAATGGCGGCCCATTGCCCGACGGCAACAACATTACATGGGACAATGCAACCACCCTCAAACCTGTGAACGTAGGTGGGGACTACTGGAAAATCCAATTTAAAGCCAATCCCGAAAAAGACCTCAAATACAAATTCTGGGGCGCTGGCGATGGCCTTGGCGATGGTTGGGAAAATGGTAGTGACCACGTTATTGCAGCCGGTACAAGTGATGTGGATCGAGGCCTGCACTTCTTTAACCGTACAGGCGGTGACAAAGCCTATGACTGGAAGCCATTCCGTCAGGTAGGTACAGACTCTGTGGCTGTACTCTACCGTGTGTATATGAATACCAAAGAAGCTGGAACCAATGGCTATGACCGTGCCAAAAATCCCGTTGTTGGTGTTCGTGGTGATGGTACGCCCGGCGGCGTTGTGGATTGGGGAAGCACCAAAGTGAAGCTCAAACCGGAAAGCAGCAACCAAAGTGATGTTGGATACCATATTTATTCTGGTATCGGTGTATATCACAAATCGGAATCTGGAAAAGTACAGTGCTTTAAGTACTTCATCGAACCAAGTGGTTGGGATGATACTGCCGGAAAAGGCGGATGTCCTACCGATGGCGGAAACCGCTGGTTTAAAATCCCTAAATCAGACTCAACCCTCCACTGGGTGAAGTTTGCGAACGGAACCGATGCGCCAAATGCAACCAAAGACAAACACAATGTGGTATTCTCCGTAAACCTTGCACCCTTGGAAGCCATCGGAATCTTTGACCGCACCCGTGGGGACTCCCTCCAAGTCCGTGGTGACTTTAACGGATGGGGCTGTTCCAAGACCAACTTCGATCGCTGCTTGTTAGACAAAGTACCGGGAGGCGCGATCTATGAACTCCCTGCACTTTTGGAAAACTATGCGGGTACCGAGATGAACTATAAGTATTACTTAGACTTCAACAATACGGAGTTTGAGAAAAAATTTGCTTGGACGCCAAATGGCTGGGAAGAACCACTCTCCACCACTGGTTCAAACCGCAAATTCGTATTTGCTGCTGGAACCGCTGACCAATCTTTGGAACAAGCTCGCTTCAATGACATACAGTCCAAAAACATCATTCCAAATGGAACGACCGTAAATGTGAAGTTTATGGTGGATATGAAGCCTGCACTTACCGCTGACCGCACGTTCAATCCTGCTTCTGACTCGGTTTATGTTGACCTGACCGGTGACCCCATCTGGGCATTAACACAGGGGTTTGGAGTGCAAAATGGCACTGATGGCAAGCCAAATGGTAATGCTGCCTTCAACTACAAGCTCTTCCTGACGGATGCCAATAACGATATGGTTTATGAAGGCTCTATTCCGGTGAAAGGACCTGTTTATGGCACGCTCCAATATAAGTATGCTTTTGGTACCAAGGCTTCTGGAACATATGTTGAAGAAGGCGGAACAACGGCTGGTATTGGTCGTCGTCGTACTCGCTATATCCAATGTAATTGGACTACCAAAGGCACTTGTGCTTCTTGGCCAGCAACTTTCGCCTTGGCTGCGGAAACCTTCCAAGCGAAAGGAAACTTGCCCTATGAGCAAAACGTGGTGGCGGTAGAACCTGTTGAGTCTTCGCAACTGCCAACCGCATTTACGCTTTCTCAAAACTATCCGAACCCATTCAATCCTTCTACTAATTTTGAATATACCTTGGCCAAAGACAGCCATGTAAAGGTTCAAGTATTTGACCTAACGGGTCGTTTGATTCAAACCTTGGTGGATGGCTTCCAAACACAAAACACCTATCGGGTATCGTTTGATGCCAGCACTCTTGCTTCCGGTACATACTTGTATCGTATGCAAGTTGGAAACAACATCATTACCCGCAAGATGACGTTTGTGAAGTAAGACGGATAAAGCTTAATCGCTTCGCAACAAGGGGTTGTGCCATTAGGTGCAACCCCTTTGTTGTTGAGGTACATTTATGTGAGCCATTAATCCCTATTTATGGATATAAGTAATTGTTATTAAAAGAGATGTGTTATATATTTTAGTCTGTCTTCTCCAAATCACACAATCCCGATGGCATGATTGAGACCGGTTTCCTACACAGCCCAGCCCCGTAGGGGTGGCATCTTGGTAGGAAGCCATTCCCAGCGCACGGCATTCGCCTTTATCCACCGTTCAGGGCTAAAGCCCAATGCTATTCGGAGCCTACTACTCCGCCCTAAAGGACGGAGTTAATGTTTTTTGTGCCGGTCTCTCCGCCCTGTTGGGTGATGTTGCGAGACGCCTTTTAACCCCATGCTTCAGCGTGGGGTTTTCTGCGACGATCACACTCTCGGCTTTAGCCCTGAATAAGCCCAGCCCCGTAGGGGTGGCATCTTGGTATAAGCCCGTTCCCCAACGCATAGCCCAGCCCCGTAGGGGTGGCATCTTGGTAGGAATCCCGTTCCCAGCGCACAGCCCAGCCCCGTAGGGGTGGCATCTTGGTAGAAAGCCGTTCCCCAGCGCATAGCCCAGCCCCGTAGGGGTGGCATCTTGGTAGGAAGCCCGTTCCCAGCGCACGGCATTCGCCTTTTATTATCGTTCAGGGCTAAAGCCCAATGCTATTCGGAGCCTACTACTCCGCCCTAAAGGACGGAGTTAATGCCTTGCTTCACTTTTCATCTCTGGCAAGCTATTGCTTTTGGGTTGCACTCACCTCCGCCCTAAAGGACGGAGTTAATGCCTTGCTCCACTTTTCATCTCTGGCAAGCTATTGCTTTTGGGTTGCGCTCACCTCTGCCCTGAAGGACGATGTAATTTTTTTAAACTTAATAAGCCCCTTGTATTTGTGTGCTTGTATGACAGAGCTAATGCGATGTTAAGCAACCACCTACGGGGTTAAATATCAGGCATAAAGAGAGCTTTGTTCAATTTGCTGTGAGTTTAACGTATCTTGCCAATATCAAAAAAAGCCTTCATAGGCAAAGACAAACACCTAACCTGAAATTAGCAGCCATAGACGTTCCATGCACCATCAACCTTTACATAACAACTGGATCCTTCAAGAAGCGGGGACAAATGAGACCATTCCTGCGAAGGTTCCGGGAACGGTTCATACAGATTTGTTGTCGAATGGTCAAATTCCCGATCCGTTTTACCGAGACAACGAAAAAAAATTGCAGTGGATTTCCGAAAAAAGTTGGTTATACAGCACCCAGTTTGATGCCGAAGAAGCCCTTTTGGGGCAACAAAATATTGAATTGGTTTTTGAGGGCTTAGACACCTTCGCTACGGTTGTATTGAATGGTTCCGTACTTGGTCGGACGCAGAACCAGCATCGAACCCATATATTTGACATAAAGCCCCATTTGGTTGCTACGGGAAATCGCCTTGAGGTTCGTTTTGATTCAGTGTTGCCCTACATACGGCGCAAAACGGCGGAAAAAAAGTTGCCAGAATGGAAAGGTCCTCCCGAAGAAGCGGGCCGTGCTTACGTCCGGAAAATGAGTGCAAATTTTGGTTGGGACTGGGGGCCGATTTTTACCACGGCTGGCATTTGGCGTAATGCCTCGATCCGAGCGTACCAAAACCGGATTTCCGATGTGCAGATTCTTCAGCACCACCAGTCGGGTATAGTAGAATTAGACATTACCACAGAATTGGTCCATGGGTCTGGTGAAGTTCGGGTAGAAGTTTTGTTTGAGGGTCAAGTTATTGCAGGAGCAATTGCCGAACGCCATCAAAATATGGCAGAGGCACGTTTGACCCTTGAAAATCCGTCTTTATGGTGGCCAAATGGTCTTGGAGAACAGCCACTCTATACGATACGGGTGACCTTAACAGACACGGAAGAGGAGGTTTGGGAGAAAAGAATTGGTCTTAGAACCCTACGCTTGCAACGCAAACGCGACCAATGGGGAGAGTCATTTTATTTTGAAGCGAACGGTATTCCTTTCTTTGCAAAAGGAGCGAATTGGATCCCCGGAGATGCTCTCTATACGCGCTTCGACCGCTATCAAGACATCTTGCAATCTGCCGCTGATGCGCATATGAACATGATCCGCGTATGGGGTGGGGGCATTTATGAAGAAGAAGAGTTCTATGACCTCTGCGATGCGTTGGGGCTATGTGTCTGGCAAGACTTTATGTTCGCTTGTGCCAACTACCCGGGACGAGATCCGGAATTCCTTGAAAACGTTCGGAAGGAAGCCGAAGATAACGTGCGCCGGATTCGGCATCGGGCGTGTTTGGCGCTTTGGTGTGGCAATAATGAGCTGGAAGCGGGCTTGGTAGGCAAAGTTGCGACCGCTTGGAATGGTGTTTGGGAAGATTATGACCCTATCTTTAATAAGGTCTTGCCTGCTGTGGTTGGACAATTAGACCCTCAGCGTCAGTATTGGCCATGTAGCCCACACAATCCCTTAGACCGTTCTACGCATAATTTTCCGGGAGCTGGGGATGCCCATTTGTGGACTGTTTGGCACAAAAAAGAACCCTTCGAGTGGTATCGTACCTCATTTCACCGCTTTGTATCCGAGTTTGGATTCCAGTCTTTCCCAGAACCCAAGTATGTTCGGACGTTTACCGTGCCGGAAGACCATCGTTTAGACTCGGAGGTGATGTTGGTGCATCAGCGAAGTTTTGTCAATAAGGTGAGTGGCAATTTTACGATTTTGGAATATGCCGATTCGTGGTTCCGGAAAGCAAAAGACTTTGAGGCAACTTTGTGGCAAAGCCAACTCTTACAAGCCCTTGCGATGCAGTATGCCGTAGAACATTGGCGGAGGAATATGCCGCGTTGTATGGGGGCTTTATATTGGCAACTGAACGATTGTTGGCCTGTGGCAAGTTGGGCTTCGTTGGATTTTGAAGGCCGATGGAAGGCCCTACATTATGCCGCCAAACGCTTCTTTGCGCCTGTTCTGGTGTCTGGGGTGGAGGACGTGAAGCGGAAAACCGTTGAGATCCATCTTACAAGTGACCTCGGAGAACCGCAGGAAATGGTTGTGGAGTGGGCGGTTTTTACGGCAAATGGTAAACGGTTGGCAAAAGGCAATATCTATAGAAAAATCCCCGAAAGAACTTCGCTTTTGTTGGAAACGTTGGATGTGTCTGCCTATGTTCAAAACGAAGGGGCAGAAAATATCTTGGTACATCTATCCGCGCACTTAAGTGGGAGTGTGGTTTCCGAAAATGTGATTACACTCAAAAAACCCAAGGACTTAAGACTTGGTTGGACTGAAATTGGATTGGAAACCGAAGAAAAGGCTGATGAACTCCAAGTGACGTTACGGGCAGAAAAACCGGTTATGTGGGCTTGGCTTGCGCATGACAAGGCCGAATTTAGGGCAAATGACAACTTTTTTCCGCTCATGCCCGGTCGCCCAAGAACGTTGATTTTGCAACCTAAAGCAGGAAATACCGTGGCTGACCTCCGTGAAGGCTTGATGGTGATACAAGTCTCGGATTTGGAAAATAGATCGGTATAACCCCTAAAGATGATTGGATGCAAACACCCATTTCTATCAATCGAACAAAAGATCCCAAGATCCTTGATCGGTGTGCGCAGTGGATGGCAGAGTCGGAGCCTTGGATAACATTACAGCGAAGTGAAACGGACTGTAAAGCGTCTATGAGAGGCGATTACAAGGAAGTTTATATTGCCTCCATCCAAAGTGCGTTGATGGGGTTTGTGGTGATCCAAATGGCGGGTACATTTAAAGGCTACATCCAGTCCGTTTTTGTGGTTCCAGAGGCAAGGCGCCTCGGAATCGGTGGGGTACTCTTGAACTATGCCGAAAACCGCATTTTCGAGGCGTCGCCAAATGTCTTTTTATGCGTCTCGTCGTTCAATGAAGAGGCACAGAAACTTTATAAGTCGCGGGGGTACACACAAGTGGGGCTTTTACAGGACTTCTTGATAGAAGGTGCAGACGAAATCCTTATGCGAAAAACCATCGCCCCTTGGCATCGTTATACAGTTAATAAAAACAATTACTTGGAATCGGAAACATCTCTTTGACTTAGCTTATGAGTAAAGATAAACGCACCCTAAACCGGATTCTTCGCTGGTTGCAATACCATGAATGGTGGCTTCTGGGTGGAATGGTGGTGCTTGCCTTTGTCCTTGGTATTCTGGGCTATTGGCAATACTACTACATAAACCCGCAAGTTGATGGCTGGACGTGGTGGGATATTTTCTATAAGGTGGGACGGTTTTTTGTGATCGAAGGAGACGAACCGGCAGGGCCAAATGTACCTTGGGCATTGCAGATTTCAAGGTTTTTAGCACCCATCCCGCCTGTATTTGCAGCAGCAAAGGCCATTTTTTCCGTTTTCAAAGATGAGATTCGCAGTCTTAGGGTACATTTTTATCAAGACCATGTGGTTTTTATGGGGTTAGGTTCTCGTGGCGCACCGTTGGCCAAAGAGTTCTTGGAGGCTGGGGAAAAAGTGGTTTTTGTTAAACCCGCTTTAACCGAAGAAGAAGACGGATGGTTGTACAAACTGGGGGGTATTGGGGTAGAAGGGGATCCCAAAGACCGCTATGTCTTAAAAAGAGTGGGAGCGGAAAGGGCTAAACATGTTATTTTATTGGACGATAACGATCAAGTTAATCTGGAAAATGCCGTCCTCTTACGGGAATACATCAATGATCCAGTGCATAAAGAAAAGGAACCTGTACGGGTATTTATCCACCTGTATAACGATCGCTTAGGCCACATTTTCCGTCGTCATCCCATATTTACAGATACCCAAGACCGCTTTGAAGGCACATTGTTTAACATCTATGAAGCCAGTGCGCGAACGCTGTTGCAGGTTTACCCACCCGAAATGGTGGTTTATGAAACGGAAAATGCAGCTACGATTTTGGAAAACCGCCCACCTGTACACATTCTCCTCATTGGTTTGGGGCAAATGGGTAAAAATCTTTTACATCAATTAATCCTGACCGGACATTATCCGCACCAAGAAAAGCTCTTTGTTACGATTGTAGATCATAAAGCGACCGAAAAAGTGCGGGTTTTTGCAGCTAATTTTCCAGAACTGATGTGCCTGTTGTCCTTAAAACCGTTGGATGTGGAAATTACGGCACTGCACGACGAGGCTCTTGAACAGTTGAAAGGAAACCCCGCTTATACCGCGCTGTACCTGTGTTTAGGACAAGATACCCTTGGCGCAGAAGTAGCTTTGTTTTTACGGCAACGCCTCGAAGGTTTATCTCCGGAAACACCTGTGGTTACGGTCTTTCCACAGAAAATCTCGATCTCAGATTTGTTGTCCGAAAGCCGCTTGTTTCAGAAAAAAAATCGCATGTACGTCTTCCCTGCAGTCGAAAAGGGCTGCACCGTAGAAGTCGTTGTCCAGCAAAAATTGGATGTCTTAGCGAAAGCCATCCACGAAGCCTATTTGGAGGAAGCTAAGCGGGATGGATACTATAACAAGGACTCGCCCTCGCATCAGCCATGGAGGGCGTTACACGAGGACTTTCGGGATGCGAACCGCCATCAGGCTGATCATATTCGGGTGAAATTAGCCGCTATGGGCTGTATGATGCAGCAACAAAACGGGCCATTACCAAAAGTAGATTGGGCTACATTACTCGAACGCCACCCGAACAAATTGCTCGCCTTGGCGCAAACCGAACACCGCCGTTGGATGGCCTCTCGCTGGCTTTCGGGGTGGCGATATGCCGAAAAAACCAATCGCGATGCCTTACTTCATGAGAATTTAGTCTCTTGGGATAACTTGTCGGAACATGTGAAATCACTCGATGCCGATACCGTGCGGAATATTCCTAAGCTCTTAGAAAAAGTGGGCTTGGAAATTTGTATTAAACCACCAACAAGCAAAGATGCTGTCTAAAACAAATCATCATTACCGTTATTGGGCGTTTGTGAGTTATAGCCATCGCGACAACAAGTGGGCCGAGTGGTTACACCATGCTTTGGAGCATTTTACCATCCCAGCCGCCTTACGGGACAACTTTGTAGCCAAAGATGGTACAGTACCCAAACGCTTGTTCCCCATCTTTCGAGACAAAGACGAATTGCCTACATCCGCAGATTTAGGAGAACGGCTAAATGCAGCCCTCGAAAATGCGGCCTATCTGGTGGTGATCTGCTCGCCCAACTCAGCGCGCTCACAATGGGTTGATGCAGAAATACGTCATTTTAAGAAAATAGGACGGGCAGACTACATTTTACCCATTATTGTGGATGGAGAACCTTATGCTTCCGATGTCCATAGTGGCTTTGATCCGGCGCAAGAGTGCTTCCCACCCGCTTTACGGTTTCAGGTAGATGCCGACGGCAACCTTACCGATATTCCCGCCGAACCTATCGCTGCCGATGTACGGCCGGGTAAAGATGCTAAGCCAGATGCGATACTTCGCTTGGCCGCAGGAATACTCGGGACGGGGTACGATACCCTAAAACAGCGGGATGCTAAACGGCGACAACGGCGCTTAGTCAGCGCTCTTGCACTAACCTTGGCTGTTTTGGCTGTGATGATCGCGCAGTTGTTTCAGGTTAATGCCGAGAAACGCCATACCGATGTTGCACGTCAAGAGGCCGTATTCCAAAAAAACGTTGCCTTGGCTGCACAAAAAGAAGCCATCAACGAGAAAAATGAGGCCATTCGGCAAAAATCCCGTGCGGACTCGCTGCTTTTCGTCGCTACCGATGCCCTTGCCAAAATCGAAGAACAAAACGAGGAATTGGGGCAAAAAAACAACGAACTCTCCGACCTTGTGACTGCATTAGAAAACGAAAAGGAGCAAACACTGGTTGCCAAAAAGAACGCTGAGGCGCAACGCGATCTTGCACATCAAGCCTCAAACAGAGCGGAGAACGAGCGCCTGCGGGCAGAGCAAGAAAAACAAACTGCCATTTCCGCACAAGCACAACTCCTATTCCGACGAGGATTAACCGCTATCAAAGAAAATGCAGAACCCGAAGCCATGACCGCTCTGGCCAAGGCCATACAACTGAAGCCGGATTTATATGGAGCGCAATTCTCTTTGGTTCAACTATTGGAAAGGCAAAATTCGCCCTTTCCCATACGTTCCTTTCGGGATTCTTTAAGTATTAGCGGGCTGCTAATCCCGACGCCCGATCGTAGTGGTTTCGTTACAGGAAATATAAGTGGTTTTAGAAAGTGGGATTTTGATCCTAATCCCCAGAATGGGCGCTATTTTCCAACAAATGGGCTAATCGTGGCGGCTTGTCGTCCAGAAGGCTATGATCAAATGCTGACCTTACTGGTTGATGTCGCTCCAAACGGGATGCGCCGTCTCAAATACCAAGCGTGGGACATGGCTACCATGAAACCCGTTAAATCGTCAACGGTACTCTCAACTACTGTCTTAAGACTCTTCCAGACAGAGTCGTGTAGTGATTTGGTCTTGCAAACTCAACCAGACACCTTTTTTATGTTGGGTAAAGACCTACAGACTTGGCGCCAAGCCACCATTAACGGAGTCCTCTTTTCTACATATACCATGAAAGCGGAAAAAGCGGCTTTCCTTCAGCGGGATAGTACATTGGTGTATTGGGAGGCTGCTACGGGGAAATCTGTCGGGGAGTCGTTTCGCATGAAGGGGCAAGTGCGTGGTATTCGGGTTAGTCAAGATGGAAAATGGCTGGCTTCTTTACATAACAACGAATCCCAGATTTATCTACGTCCCTTTGGAGCGGCGAGTATAACACAACGGATTCCGATGGGTTCTGTACCGCTGGGGATTGGATTTTCGGAAGATGGGGAAATGATGTATGCCTATGGTTCGGATAGCAGGCTTTTGATATGGGACGTGAAGAAAGAAAATGTTGTGTGCATGACCGATAAAATACCCCCGATTATAAACATACGGTTCTATCCTACCGAGAAAATGTTCTCAATGGTCGTAAGTAAAACTGGTCACCAGACCTATAGTACCGAGACCTGTCGTCCAAAGGGGAGGTCTGTCCATAGCGAAGGCTTGATGCTGTCCAGCCTAATGTCACCCCGTATGGACAAGGTTGCTACGTTCAGTAACGATGGGAAGATGCAAGTGTGGCAAAATAGCAATACCCTAGACCATTTGACAAGCATCCCGATCTTGGAGAAAAACGTGCTCAATGCGTCTTTATCCCCAGATGGAACCATTTTGTTCACCCAAAATGAGGCACAAAGGTTACAGGCTTGGGATATGGTAAGCAAAGCTCCTATTCCTCTAGATTTTCTTCCGAAACAAAATGTACAACAGGAACGCCTTATGCGGGATGGGTATATTCTTTCCACGCTGATGGATAGTACGGCAACCTTGTGGCATGTTGACAACGGAAAACCCTTGAAAATAAACATCCCGAAGCATGTCCCCGGAACCGTCCTGATCAATAAGGGATATAAATTATTGTCTTATTTAGGCTTGGATGCACTTAGGGTTTTCCACTTAGATCGGGCTGAAGATCAACCCCTCATCGTTGTACCGCGTCAAAATCTGTTGGATTACGACTCGTCTGTGGATAATAAATGGTTTGTTGCGAGTTCGATAGATTCTACCCTAAGTATATGGAACACCTATCGCCCTGCGGATGCACCAAAAACCATGAAGCTAAAGTCCCCCACTGCTCGGGTTTATACAGACCCCAACTCAAAATTTGCCCTTCTTGGGGATACCAATGGAAACAATTGGGTCGCCGATCTCGAAAAAGTCACTCTTTTGCCCATAAATCTTAAAAATCGTGCCATGACCCTCCAGATGACCTTCTCGCCTGATGGCGAAAAGGTTGCCATATATTCGGGTGATGCGACCATTCGGATTTTTAGTTTGAGCACAGGCCAACCACAGACCGATTATATTCAGCTCGATTCTGGTCTAAACGGCTTTATCTTTTCAGCAGATGGAAAGGCGGTTTTGATTCGAGGTGGTGATAATGTGATCCGATATTTAGATGCCGAGAGTGGTTTATGGCTGGGTAAGCCATTGGAATTGCAAAATTTACAGGCGATATCTTTTCATGAGAAACTTAACAAGGTGGTCATTTCCATAAAAGGTGAAGGTGTTTTTATGATGCCGATCTCGGATATTCCAGCGAAGATTCCAATAGAAGTGCTACGCCTTTCCGAGCTTGTGGCTGGTTTAGAAATAGATGCGGTTGGGCAAACAAGACCCATTACAAACCGGAGCGAAGCTTTAGAGGTGCTACGGAACGAATTTCTTATGCGCCCGAACGATGATCCGGTGAAAATGAAATACCATTGGTTTTGGCAAGAATAAAACCATACTGGGGAACCCATAAACCGGGTGGGCGTGTACGCCTGCCCTAATTTTGGCCCTTATCATGACGAATGGCGTAGGTCAAGGGCTTCGTAATAAAAAATGATTTGATGACAATAGCAATTTGGAGCGAGCCTTCTGGGGATTGGTTGGCCTCCGCGTATGCGTTTTTGGGGCATAGCGTTTTGCGCTTACCTGCTTATGCCACTCACGAGGCATTGATGCGTGGAAAGGTGGAGGCGGCACTCCTCCCAACCCTCACGGTGTTGAGAGAGCCTGATCTTTACACCATTTCGTTACAAGTGGGTTTGGTTGCAGGTGCATACCCCTTTATGCAATTCTTGGTACGGGATGGCCTAGACAAAATCAAGCGGGTAGCCTTTGACCCCCGCTATGTACAGGAAGTGCTTATGGCACGTATCCTCCTTGCAGAACACTACCAGACAAATGCCAAGTTTTTACCGTTCGTAGATGAAACCCTTACAGAAGTAATCGAAAAATCGGATACGGTGCTGTGGCCAAATAATGGGGATGCTCCAACCGCTACCTTCAATTTGGACTTGGGGCAAGAATGGATGGACCTGACCGCTTATCCGACCATCTGGGCGGTGATGGCCATGAGAAAAGACACGATGGACGATGAAAAATCGGAGGCACTGGCCGCCATTTTAGATCGTTCCATGCCATTGGTCAAACCCCAAAACGAGGCGCAAGAAGACTTTTGGCAGACCCATTTCTCCGCTCGGATAGATGATTTTGCCTTGGCTGGACTAACGGCCACCATCGAAACGTTTTTTCATCATGGCGTTTTGGAGGAGTTGCCCAACGTGCCTTTCTATCAAACCTTACAAGAACAAACCGAAACTGATACGGAAGACGAAGAAGAGGAGTAATATATCTAAAATAAGTAAAAGTAAACGTTTATGGCAAAGCAAATACAGCCCGATAAAACCATCATGACCAACCGTCGGGCAAGGCACGAGTACCACATCGAAGACGAATATGAAGCCGGAATTGTCTTAACCGGAACCGAGGTAAAGTCCATCCGAGACGGTAAAATCAATCTTCAAGATGCGTTTTGCGAAATTCGATCGGATGGCGCTTACCTCATTGGCGCGCATATCTCGCCTTATACACACGGTGGCCAATATTTTAACCATGAACCTGTTCGTGGTCGGCGGTTGTTACTTCATAGCCGTGAAATAAAAAAAATGGCACGCGCAAAAGACCAAAAAGGGTACACCTTGATTCCACTTGCGGTTTACTTGAAAAATAAACGTGTTAAAATAGCGGTTGGTGTTGCAAAAGGAAAAAAACTCTATGACAAACGGGAAACCATTGCCGAGCGCGATTCCGAAAGAGAATTAGACCGAATCCGGAAAAACGCCCGCCGTAGCGATGAGGATTAAGATAATGGACAGCAATCTGTATAAATGAATTTGTATTTGGCTATAATGGTGCAACTGGATCACTGAATGGGCGTAACTGCAAGGTGAACCGTAAGCACAAAGGAAATGTATTTCGTACCTTTCTATTTGGTGATGGTATAACCTAAACCTAAAAAAGATGAAACGTTCGTTCGTTCTGATTCCGCTCGTGTTGTTGGGTGGGATTTTATTAAGTGGTTGTATGCCTAACACAGGTGTTTTCACCGATGCACAGCCCGCAAATTTCCTGCATGGGGTATGGCACGGATGGATCGCACCGATTTCGCTGATTTTCAGCATTTTTAGCGATCCAAGTATCCGAATTTACGAGATTCAAAACATTGGATTCTGGTACGACCTCGGATTTTACATGGCCATCATCAGCGGCTTTGGCGGGTTGTCGTTCTTCCGGAAGAAAAAAGAAACGTAACCAACCTAAAAATGCTACAATTTCCTCCCTTAGAAGTACAATTAGCCCAAATTAAACGGGGCGTTGAAGAAATTATTCCAGAAGCGGACTTGGTTAAAAAGCTGAAGCGCTCGTTTGAAACCGGAAAGCCATTAACGATCAAATTGGGCTGTGATCCGAGTCGTCCGGATTTACATCTCGGTCATGCGGTCGTTTTAAGGAAACTCCGACAATTCCAAGACTTGGGCCATCGCATTATTCTCATTGTCGGTGACTTTACGGGCATGATTGGTGACCCCAGTGGCCGCTCTAAAACACGCCCAGCGCTTACCTTAGAAGATACCCGTGTGAATGGGCGGTCTTACTTCGAGCAAGCCTCCAAGATTTTAGACCCAGAAAGAACCGAAATCGTGTATAACTCCGACTGGCTTGGGAAAATGTCCTTTACTGATGTCATCCAACTGGCAGGAAAATACACCGTAGCGCGGATGTTGGAGCGCGATGAGTTCTCGAAGCGCTTCAAGGCTGGCGAACCCATCTCCATTCACGAATTTCTTTACCCATTGGCACAAGCCCAAGACTCGGTTCACTTAAAAGCGGATGTTGAGCTTGGTGGAACAGATCAGAAATTTAACCTCTTGGTGGGGCGTGATGTGCAATCTGCCGTTGGGATTGAGCCGCAAGTCTGTATTACCCTGCCCATTCTTGAAGGCTTAGATGGTGTTCAGAAAATGTCTAAATCGTTAGATAACTATATTGGTATTTCAGAAGCACCTGAACAAATGTATGGTAAAACGCTCTCTATTCCAGATGCCTTGATTTATCGTTATGTAGAATTGGCAACAGATATTCCGACAGAAGCCCTGCCCAACTGGAAAGCCCGTGCCGAGCAAGATCCCAGAAACGCCAAGCATGATCTGGCATGGAACATTGTAAGGATGTATCACGGTGAGGATGCTGCGAATGAAGCGCGGAACCACTTTGAAAAAACCGTCATCCGCAAAGAAAATCCAGACGATATGCCCGAATTTGCCACAAGTGGTGACGTTGGCCTCCTGAACTTAATTCGGGAAAGTGGCTTGGCGGCTTCTAATGGCGAGGCCAGAAGGTTGGTAGTACAGGGCGGTGTTTCCATAGACGGAGAAAAGGTCTCTGACCCGGCAACCACAATAACAATTTCAACAAAAGCGCCGTTTGTTCTAAAGGTGGGAAAACTCAAGTTTGTAAAAATAACCCAAGTTTGAGCAACTCAATCGGTGTTACATTGCACGATCACCTTGTGGCAACCAGTATCGGGTTGGGTACCAGAAGTGCTTTATGTGTATGGTCTCCAACCCTTGTTTAATAAAAGACGAAAGGTTATGAAAACAGCTCAATTCCTCTTAGTGACCTGCCTCGCTTGCTGTATTTTTGGGGGCAATCCGATTTTGGCACAAGATGCTGGAACAAGTCCGCAAACGGAAACACCTTTCGACAAAGGCGTTCGTGCCTTCCGAGGTGGGCAATATGCCGAGGCTAAGGCCATTTTTGAAGCCATTCCAGAAGTGGATGCCACTTTTGCAGAATCCCGTTTTATGTTGGCGCGAATATTGGTTGAAAGTTCCGAAAAGGACTTTAAAGGAGCAAATCGTTACTTAGACCACGCCTTGCGAAAAGACCCTGAAAATGTACGGTACTTGGTCGCCAAATTAAACATCATCCGAGATCCAGAAAACCAAGTTCAACTCGGCGGCAAGTCTGGCGAGGATAGAAATGTAATCATAGAACGATTGTCAACTTTTTTGTCGAAAAACTGGCTACAAGAGCGGTATCGTGATGCCTTGGCGCGTGATTTGTCTCGAAAAATCTTGCAGAAAGACCCGAACAATGCGTTTGCGCACGAGGAAATGGGGATTACCTATATCAAAGACTACTGGCGCTTCCGAAATGCCATTGCCGTTCCACAATATACCAATACCAATCGTGCAGACCGGAATCGAGACAGAACGATTGAGTCCACGGATATTCGGCAGACGCCGGGTAGCCTTACAGACCCGAATGCGACCTTAGAATTTAACCCCGGCTTGCCTAATGATCCTTTTGCAGACCTAATTTCCTTGGCAGAAAAACAAGACCCGTTCGGAATGTATTCGGTTACATTGAATGACCAGTTTGATCTGGAAGAAATGAAAACCCAAGGCATTCCAGTAAAAGATTTTAGCAATCGTGCCGAATATGCTTACAATAAAGCGACTTCACACCTCAAAAAAGCGCAAGAAAACGACCCTATGCGGCGTTCGGTTTATAACCATCTGATGCGGGTTTATTTGCTTAAAGGAGAATACCGCGAAGCAGCCATCATGCTGCAAGACATGTACGCTTTTTTTGCAGATGATCCAGAAACGAACCTTTTTATTGGAGCGGCACAATACAAACTCGGTAATTATGAGGCCGCTATGCAGTTTTTTGACCGTGCCTTTGAAAAAATGGATACGAAAACCCGATCCGCATTTGAAGACATCGGCGTCATTTTGCCCGAAAGCGAGCGGGCAGCTTATCGAAACGATCCAATAGGATATGCCACTAAGTTCTGGACAAGTCAAAATCCACGCTTCCTTACCCCATTTAATGAGCGGAAGATGGAGCATTATTATCGGTTGGTCTATGCAGATTTACTGTATTCGGTTCAACGATTGGGAATTCGTGGCTGGGAAAGCCAACGTGGCCAAATTTTGATTCGATACGGCGTCCCGAGCGTCGAGATTATTATGGAGAAAGATGGCCCACTCGGAGGGAGGGGGAAGGGCTGGGATTCGCCCGTAGGCCAGAGCGTGGAACAAGCCTCTCAACTTTCTACCTCGCAGCGTGGAAATGTGTTTCAAGAGGAAGTTTATGACTCAAGAAAAGCTGCAAAACTTTATAATATCTGGATTTATCCGCAATTCAGATTTGTGTTTGAGGACGCTTTTCGGAATGGGGACTATGTTTTTTATTCCCCAACCCAAGAAGATATAGACAGTGGCGTAGATCCCTACGTCAATGATTATGAATTGAAGTCTCGCGAAATTTTTAAAAAGTATAACGATTTTTATCAGTATAAGTCGAATGGCCGTCAGGTGAGTTTGCCCTATTTGGTCAATACCTTTAAAGGCAAGGGGAGCCAGGCGGATCTTTATCTCCATGCAGGGGTTCCGGTGCAACAGTATGATGCAAATAAGTCGGAAATAAACCTAAACCTTAACTTTGGTACTTTTCTGATCGGCGAAAATCGCGACTTTTTGGTGGAAAGACGCCTAACGACTTATGGCATGAAAACGGCACAAATCGTGAAGTTCAAAGAAACGGATTTGTGGATTTATACCCAAGCTATGACGGCTCCGGCGGGGAGCCAGACCCTGAGCGTAGAATTTGAAACGGCAAGTGGTGGAACGATGGGGGTTCAGCGCCGGCGAATATCAGTTCCCGATTATACCAAGCCCGTTTTTGCCATGTCGGATGCGATGTTGGCGTATAATGTCGAAGAATCGCCGGATAACAAGCCCATTAATACTGGAGATGTAGTCCGGAATGGCCTTTCTATACGGCCCGCGCCTTGGAGCGTTTTTGATAAAACCAGTCCAATTTATTTCTATTTCGAGATGTACAATTTATCCATGGATGGGGCTGGGAAAACAAAATATCAGGTAGAAGCCCAGTTGGTTCCAAAAGAAACCGGTAATGGGGTGCAAAGGACCATGAACAATTTGTTTCGCAGGAAAGAAAAGGGGGTTTCTGTTAAGTTTGAAAACAGCGGGTCTTCGGTTGATGATGCACAATATTTGGTCTTGGAGGCCGGAAAACAAGAAGCGGGTCTTTATACATTGACCGTCCGCATCAAAGACGTCGTCTCCGGAAAAGCGGTGGAGCGGGTGAAAGACCTGTTTTTGGAATAATTGTGCAAGTGGTGAAAGTGCATAAATTTTAACAAGACAAAACCATGCGTGTAGGTAACTTTGAGCCTACACGCATTTTTGTTATAGAATATGAATCTTTCACCTATCGCTTCGGGCTTCCGTCTTGGTATTCTGGGCGGGGGGCAATTGGGCAAAATGCTTTGCCTTGCCGCACATCGTTGGGATGTGGAAACATGGGTTTTAGACCCGAATCCGGCCGCCTCTTGTTCCGTTATTGCAAATCGTTTTGTGGTTGGCGATTTCAATGACTTAGAGACGGTTCTACACTTCGGACGGCAAGTCCATGTACTTACCATAGAAATTGAGCATGTAAACATAACAGCATTGCAGATTTTGGAAAAGGAAGGGATTAAAGTATGTCCATCTTCGAACGCTTTGTCTGTCATAAAAAACAAGGGTTTACAGAAGGCGTATTTATGGGAAAATGGGCTTCCTACAACACCATTTACGCGGTTTTCATCGGTAGAAGCCCTTCTCGCCGCAGTTGACCAAGGTGATATTTGCTTACCTTTTGTCCAAAAAACGGAAGAAGACGGCTATGATGGGCGTGGAGTCTCGGTTGTCCGGTCTGAAAATGACCTACGACATAACCTTCTTTCGGGTGCAACATTGGTTGAGCCGGTTGTAGAAATACAAAAGGAGATTGCTGTTATTGCGGCGCGGAATACACATGGGGAGATCGCCTTGTTTCCACCCGTCGAGATGGCCTTTCATCCAACAGCGAACTTGGTGGAGTATCTTTTTTGTCCAGCAGATATTCCAAATGCGATTGCTGAGGTGGCGGCACAATTGGCCCACAAAACGATCGAGGCTTTTGATGTGGTAGGACTTCTGGCGGTTGAAATGTTTTGGACGCGGGAGGGTGCTGTACTCATCAATGAGGTCGCGCCACGTCCACACAACAGTGGGCACCATACCCTTGATGCACATCATACGTCACAGTTTGAGCAACATTTGAGAGCGATCTTGGGATTTCCTTTGGGAGATACCTCCGCCCATAGTGCCTCCGTGATGGTTAATCTTTTGGGCGAGCCCGAACATAGCGGTGCGGTGCATTATGCAGGAATCGAAAAGATCATGCAAATTCCCAATGCCAATATCCATTTGTATGGGAAACTTGAAACCAAACCATTTCGGAAAATGGGACACCTTACGCTGGTTGCGCCTGATTTACAAACAGCCCTTTCGCACCTATCAACCATCAAAAAGACCTTACGTGTGGTCTCAATAAAATAAACCTAATGCGCAATCAATTAGCACAAGAACTCAGCCCATACTTGCTACAACACGCGGATAATCCCGTACATTGGTTGCCTTGGGGCGATGAAGCATTTTTGCAGGCGCAGAGGGAAGATAAGCCCATCTTTCTTTCCATTGGTTATGCTACCTGCCATTGGTGTCACGTAATGGCGCACGAATCCTTTGAAGACCCCGAAGTTGCGGCATTGATGAACGATGCTTTTGTTTGCATCAAAGTGGATCGCGAAGAACGGCCAGATGTGGATGGGGTCTATATGACGGTTTGTCAAATGATGACAGGGCATGGCGGTTGGCCTTTAACGGTCGTCATGACGCCGGATAAGAAACCCTTCTTTGCCGGAACGTATTTGCCCAAAAAAAGCCGATCTGGACGAATCGGTATGTTGGATTTTATCCCACAGGTTAAAAATTTATGGAATAACGACCGCTCACGAATACAAGAAACCGCCCGATATGTTGCGGACAAATTACACATCAAGCACAACGAAAAACATAACAATGTGGGATTGGATGTAGCCGACCTTCAGCATACGGTTGATCTTTTTATTCAACGCTACGATCCAGAATACGGTGGTTTTGGAGACCGACCCAAATTTCCTTCGCCACATAACCTGTTGTTTTTATTACGTTCTTGGAAATATACAGAGGATGAACGACTGTTGCAGATGGTGCTTCATACCCTAAAGCAAATGCGGCTTGGTGGCTTGTTTGATCACGTCGGATATGGTTTTCACCGCTACGCTACTGATGCACGGTGGTTTTTGCCACACTTCGAGAAAATGCTCTACGACCAAGCGATGCTGGCTTGGGCCTATCTGGAAGCATACATGGCCACTAAAGACGACTTTTTTGCGAATACGGCAAAAGAGGTTCTCCAGTATGTTTTGCGGGACATGCAATCGGAAGAAGGTGGTTTTTATTCTGCTGAGGACGCTGACTCCGAGGGGGAAGAAGGCCGCTTTTATGTGTGGGAATTTAATGAGTTGCACGAATTGGCAACGTCTGAAGCAGAAAAGAACCTTATTCAGCGTTTTGGTGCGGCTCGTTCTGGTAATTTCCTCGATGAGGCGACGGGCAGGCCCATGCACACCAATGTTCTTCACCTAACCGAAATCCTTTCTGCGGAGGAAAACCAAACTTGGCAGATCTTTAGGGAAAAGCTTTTCCATTATCGGAAACGGCGCATTCATCCGCTAAAAGATGACAAAGTTTTAACCGATTGGAATGGCCTAATGGTAGCGGTTCTGGCAATGGCTGGCCGATTTCTCCACGAGGAGCAATACATCCATGCTGCCGAAAAAGCTTTAGCCTTCATCTTAGAAAAAATGGTCTTGGCCGATGGGAGACTGCTCCATCGTTTTCGGAAGGGTGAAGCCGGTATTCAAGGAAATTTAGACGATTATGCCTTTCTTATTCTCGGATTGACCGAGTTGTACCAAGCAACGTTTAACCCAGATTACCTCGAAAAAGCCCTGAAATTACAAGAAATACAAAATCAGTGGTTTTGGGACGATCAAACTGGGGGCTATTTCTTTTCTCCAACCGATGGCGAACCCCTCTTGTTCAGAGAAAAACAATATTTTGATGGTGCTATTCCTTCGGGTAATGCCATTTCTGGTTATAATCTTCTGCGCTTATCGCGGCTAACAGGAGAAGCCCACCATGAGCAACAGGCAAATGACCTTTTGTCCACCTTCTCCGATGACGTTAAGCGATATCCAACCGGTTTTTCCTTCTTGATGACGGCCTTTCATTGGCTGCAAAAGGGTGGTTATGAGGTGATTTTGGTAAGTGAATCCCACAACGAAGTCGTTCAAGAAATGATTTCTACCCTAAATGTTGTCTATCAACCTCAACTTGTGGTGCTGCTCAAAACCGAAGCAAACAAATTAAGACTTGCCGAGTATGCACCATTTACGGGTCATTATGCTATTGCAACAGGCCAAGTTAAGGCTTTTGTTTGCCAAGATCATGTTTGTGACCAGCCCATAAACTCCGTATCAGCCTTGTTCGAGCGTTTGCGGTGAGCCTCTTACATTAGTCCATAAAAAAAGCGGGAACGAATCGTAGTCCATTCCCGCTTGTTGGCTCGCTCTATCGGTTATCCAACCCTGATCTCCGTTTTTGATTGCTGTGCTTCCAATGTTTTGGGAAGCGTTATACGCAAAATACCTTCCTCATATGAAGCCGTAATTTCTTGTGTCAAGACTTTTCCGGCTAGATCGAAAGACCGTCTAAAACTGTTTACAGGAAAATCGCGGCGTGTATAAGTTTGGTTCTCGGTGTTTTGTTTTTCATCAACACTCACCGTCAAAGTATCTTCACTAACACCAATTTTGAAATCCCCTTTTTGAAATCCAGGTACCAAGAGTTCAATCACAAATTCGGTTTCTTTTTCTAATATATTAATCGGAACCGGATTGAAACTGTTCATAAAGGGATTCTTACCTTGAAAGGGATTTCCACCTGTAAAGGGATTTCCACCTGCAAACGGGAATCCACCCATTTTGCGCATGAAAGGATGGCCGAAGCCGTGTTTTGCAGCATGACACGCCGCACGATGATGATGTTTTCCAAAGAATAATCTACACATAGTTGTTTTGGTTTTGGTTCTTAAAGTTATGTTGTTTGTTATGTATTAGCAGACGAACCAACTTTGGAATTACTTTAAACAAGGATACATTTTTTTGAGAACGAACGCATCAACAAAAAAGGCTTGGTTTGCTCCAAGCCTTTCGTCTCTTTTTTTCGCTGCTAATTTCCCATTTTGCGTTTTTCGCATTTTTGCCGCCAAACTGCCTTGAACTCGGCGCGTTCTTCCTCGCTCATTTCTTTCCATTTATCACGCATTCTCGCATTTTGGTCTTGTTCATGGTGTTTCCAATGATGGTTTTTACCTTGTGGAAAATTACCAAACAATAAACGACACAGCACCAATAAACCCAATGCTTGCGGATAAAGCAATGCTTTAAAGCCCATGACATCGGGTATGATTGCATTCCATAACAGCATAACAATCCATGCTGCGACGAATGCAACACCCGTCATAATGAGTGGGATTATCCAAAAAGGTTTTTTAGTATAGTAAGGCATGGTATTTAATGGTTTAGTAATTTAAGAGATCTAAATAAAGGGCTTCCAATTTTTTGCGGAGGAATTTAACCGCATAGCCTTTTCGAGAAATGATTGTTTTCAACTTCTCGCCTGTTTCGTTCGCAATTTCCTGCAAGGTTCTATCCTCAAACTCATTCCATACAAACACATCTCGCTGATTTTTAGGCAACTCGTCTAAGGCTTGCATCAAGGTCTCCCAAAACAGTTCGCGCAAAAAATCTGTTTCAGGAGTGTTCTCATCGGAATAATAATAATCTAACAAGCTAAATTCATTTTCTTCGTCGTCAAAGTCCATCTCCTCTAAACTAAGCGTGTTCTTCTTCCGATAGCGATCCGTGATTTTGTTTCGTGCCACCCGATATAGCCAACTGCTAACTTTCTCAATTTCATCTACTTGCGTCAAATTGCTGAATTGATACCACACTTCCTGCACAATGTCTTCGGCATCTTCGTCCGTCTTGACACGTCCCCGAACAAAACCGAACAACTTCTTGCTGTACGTTTTGACAACCTCCGTGATATTCGAGCGTTTATCTATTGGCATAAAATAGGTGTCCATCTTTTTTTTGTTTATAGACGAACATGTTTTAAAAATACTTTACGCATGTTATGAATAAGTTCATTGTCGTTCTCAAGCATGAGTTGTTAACATATTCGAAGCGTAACAAATAGCTTTTCCTTATATAAATATCCGTTATTGTATAAAGATTTTAAGCGTTAAATTAATAAAAAACAAGCCAAGTTGGTCAATGTTTTTATCGTGAGGCGGTCTTGTTTGGCATGAAAATTGCACGATTATACATTGTTCCTTCCGTAAATACCCACGCTACCCTTGGTGTTCATGTTACACAAATTCACGACCCAGCTTGGACAATTTCAGATTCGTCGTGCGATCGAGCATCGTAAAGTCCAGCCTTGGCCCCTTGATCCACAGCAGCGTTCTGTTTTATTTGTTGTTCCGCAAGAAGTTGGGGCGCAGCGTTCTTTCTGGCAATTTTTGGATGAGCTACACCTCAAGTGGCGAGGTGTTTTTGTCGCCATTTTGTCTGAACAGGTTGTGTTTATCCCGCCAGCATATATCGGGCAAGCATTGCTCATTAAGCCGGAGGACTGCACGTCACTTGGTCTCCCGAAGAAAAGTTTTTTGGAGAAGGTTTGGTCTCGAAAACCGGATGTTGCGATAGATTTGAGTTTGGAAGCAAACCCCATCTCTGCTTTATTGGTGGGTGGCTCTTCCGCAAAATACCGCATTGGGCCACACCACGAAGATGCTGGTTTGTATTATGACCTCATGTTGGACTTTGGTCAATGTGTGCAAAATGGGCAAAGTCGCATAGAGTATTTAAAAAGACATTTAGGACAAATGGAGCCTATGCCGCTCCTTTTTCGTCATAAAACGACTCCTTTTTTGCGTCCAGTGCGGATGCCCATAAGCAACTAATGAACAGACAAACAAGCCTCTTGACCAACGCAGGAGGCTTTTTTCTTTCGCCATTTGTCCTTTGGGTGAGAACGGGTTAAATTACGACTTTCCCCACCTTTGCGTAACCCTCTTCCAATGCTTACATCTTTAGATTATTCGGTCATTTTTCTATACCTAATTGGCTCTATCGTTTTTGGCCTATGGATGGCAGGAAAACAACGCGATAACAGTGACTATTTTTTTGGCGAACGAAATTTGCCATGGTGGGCCGTGAGTTTCTCGATTGTTGCCACTGAAACCAGTTCGTTGACGGTCATTAGCGTGCCAGCCATCGCATACGGAGGGTCTTTAACGTTTCTCCAAATTGCATTTGGGTACCTAATTGGTCGGATATTGGTGAGCGCAATTTTCTTGCCGCGATACTTTGCTGGTGAATTGACAACGGCGTATGAACTGATTGGCCAACGTTTTGGTGAGCGGATGCGGGTAACAACATCGGTTACGTTTATGATTACCCGTTTGTTGGCGGATGGGGTGCGTCTTTTTGCAACGGCAATTCCTGTAAAAGTGGTACTTGCAGCCAGTGGCTTAGACGTGGCGTATTGGCAAATTATTATAGCGATCTCTTTGGTGACCATTGCTTATACGCTCTTTGGCGGTATAAAAGCCGTGATTTGGATGGATGTGGTTCAGATGTTTTTGTATCTGCTCGGTGCGGTATTGGCGATCACGGTATTGCTGCAAGAAGCGCCCATAGATTGGTTTGCCCAAGCCACGGCAGCAGGAAAAACACAAATCATAGATTTTAGCTCAGATTGGCTTACGTCTCCTTATATGTTTATTACGGCTGTGGTGGGTGGCGCTGTTTTGTCTATGGCTTCGCACGGGACAGATTACCTCATTGTCCAAAGGCTCTTTACCACCAAGAACCTACAAGAAAGCCAACGTGCCTTGGTGATGAGTGGCGTTGTGATTCTGATTCAATTCGCCCTCTTTCTCTCTGTGGGGCTTTTGCTTTGGGTGCATTATGGTGGCGCCACGCCCCAAGCGCTTGGTCTCTCCCGTGCGGATGAGATTTACCCCAAATTTCTGATCGAAGGCTTGCCTGCTGGAGTTTCTGGATTGCTGCTGGTGGCCATTTTTGCCGCTGCAATGAGCACCGTTTCTTCCTCACTCAACTCCCTTTCGGCGGCCTCCGTTATGGACTTGTACAAAAGGTTTGTTCCCAATACTACGCCAGCGTCGGAGTTCCGAATGGCACGCATCACCACCTTGATTTGGAGCGGGTTGTTTGTGGTCTTTGCCAATTTGTTTCAAGATACCAAGCAACCTATTGTAGAGTTGGGCTTGGCTATTGCGTCCTATACTTATGGTGGGCTGTTGGGTGTTTTTCTGTTGGGGCTGCTGAATAAACGTGCAAAACAGACGGATGCCATGATTTCTTTTTTTGTTGCAATCTTGTCAATGGCCGTCATTATTGCACAATTCAAAATTGCTTGGCCTTGGCATACGGTAATTGGGTCTGGAATTTGTTTGATTTTGGGAAGCCTTTTGTCATTCAGACATTCAAAACAACCCGAAGTATAACGCGAAAGACACGATGGGCATACTCACGCGCTTAGGCTTAACCCCTAAAAGACCACGACTCAAACCGGTGGGAAATCGGTTGGAAATTGGAAAGGAAACCCCAAATGCCAATTCACGGAAAAATTGGTGGATAAAAGGAGCTATTTTCATTGGCTTGGTACTGCTCACGCTTTTTTCGTTTCCAGAACAACAATCCTATGATTGGGCAGATGCAAAAGTGGACGATGTTTGGCGTAAAGGGGATGTGATAGCCGATTTTGACTTCCCTATTTATCGGACAGATCAGCAGTTGTCCCGGGAAAAAAAACGGGTCTTGGCAGAACTTGAGCCAATCTTTATCCCAATGGACAATGCAGAGGGGCAGTATGTTGCGAATTTAGATACTTTGGACGTCCGGCTTCAGCGAACCGTTTCTTCTTTCTTGGAATGGGAGTTTAGCCGGAGTAGAGGACTGGGTGACAAAGCCGCCATTGACTCCGCACAATACTATCGCTTTAAGTCCAATTTGCCGATCAATGTAAATGAACGTCAATGGTCTTATTTGCTCGAATCCGCCAAGAGTGTTACGCCGGGGGTCACAACAACCGCGCGTGAGGAAAAAGGGATGGCCTTAAAAGAACAACTTATTCAAAAATTGTCTGGCCTGAGCAACCTATTCGATCAGCCTTCTGTTGAGCTTGTACGGGATAGCATCCACTCGGAAAACATCATGGTTCGGGACAAATCGGCACATGTGGACCGAAGTATCGCCCTAAAAAACATTCTCACCAAAGACCAAATCATCAAACAGGTTGAAAAACAACTTGCAGATACTTTTCCCCAAAAACAAGACACCGTAGCCATTGGTATTGCTTTTTTTGAAGCAACCTTCCAGCCGAATTTGGCTTTTGACCGAGAAACCACGCAGGCGCTTTGGAATACCAATATCGCCCAAATTTCCCCGACCCAAGGGGTGGTCAAAAAAGATCAAGCCATTATTCGACAAGGGGAGGTAGTAACACCGGAGGTTTTGGCAAAATTGCGCTCGTATTCACGGTCGCGGTCTTCGGGAACGGGGGTTATTCCCAACTGGCGAATCACGATTGGCGAGTTGTTGTTGATCCTAAGCATTTATTCTGTCTTCTTTTTATACTTGTATTTATTCCGCAAGCATATTTTTGACCGAAACCTGCATATTTTGCTCATTGCACTTCTTTTTGGTGGCTTTGTGGTGGCTTATGGCATTGTCCTAAGATCGGATGTGGAACAAGCCTTTAAATTGGTGATCCCCGTTACCATCCTTTCCGTGATGTTTACCATCGTCTTTGACTCAAGGGTGGGACTTTTTGGAACCATTACAATGTCTCTGGTTGCGGGCTTGTTGTTCGCCTTCGACTTCGAGCTGACGTTCCTTACCTCGTTTGCAGGCATGATTGCGGTTTTTAGTGTTCGCGATATTCGGAACAGAGGGCAATTTTTGAGTACTGCCGGATTGGTTCACTTTTCGTATGCACTTGGGGCAACTTCTTTTACGTTGTTGCAATCTAATACCGTCGAAAGCTATTTATACACCATGTTGTATGTGGCTATAAATGCAGCACTTACTTTGTTTGTTTATCCCATTGTTTGGGTAATAGAACGTATTTTTGATGTAACCACCGATCTTACCTTGTTAGAACTCTCGGATACAAATCGGCCACTCCTTAAAGAATTAAGTTTGCGTGCTCCGGGAACGTTTAACCACTCGTTACAGGTCTCTAATTTGGCAGAGGCGGCAGCGGTTTCTATTGGTGCCAATGCACTGCTGACCCGTGTCGGTGCGCTCTATCATGATATTGGAAAGATGAGTAAACCGGAATACTTTGTAGAGAACCAACAACCCGGAGAAAACCTTTTAGATGGCTTAACCCCGCGAATGGCCGCATTAATCATCGTAAACCATGTAAAAGAAGGGCTACAACTTGCACAAGAAGCCAAATTGCCCAAGGTGGTGCAGCAGTTTATCCCGATGCATCATGGCTGTATGCGCATCGAGTTTTTCTATCGGAAAGCGTTGGAAGGACAAAAAGACGACGCTTCTCCCATCTTGGAGTCGGATTACCGTTATCCCGGCCCACGACCGAATACATTGGAAACGGCCATTCTTATGTTGGCCGATGGCGTCGAAGCAGCTTCAAAAAGTTTGGAAAAACCAACCCTGAAAAAGCTGGAATCCGTAATTGATAAAATTATTGAAGCCAGAATTGCCGATGGCCAATTGAAGGAGTCCCCGCTAACTTTCCATGACTTGTCTAAAATAAAAGAGGCATTTCTTGGTATCTTGGGCGGGATGTATCACTTCAGGCTGAAATATCCGGGGCAAGAGGAGGAAGTGGAACCCAAGACCGAAGAGCGGAAACTGCGGGGAACAAACGATATACCTACTAAGGAAAATATCGTGATTCCGAAAGAAATGCACGTAAAGCCCACGCTAAAAAAGAAAATGCCCCCCGAAGAATGAGTGCGCTCCGTATAAGCATGTCTGGGGTGATGTTGCTTTAGACCGCAAAAAAACGATCTGGCTATAAATGTTTTGAAAATTGCCTTTTGGTAACAGACAAATAATAACCTTAGCGGAAGTTTTTTGCTTCCCGATAATCATGCAGGGCAGTTTTTTAGAAACTATTGTGCTTGTGAGAATTGCAGTGTTGTTGAAATCAACGAGGCCACCAAGACGCCAAAACGTTGGTAAGTATTTCAAAAAAAGACGAACAACAATAAAATGATAACAATTGACAATTATTTAGACAGCCACTATATCCACCGAAGCAATTGGTTGAGAGCCGCCGTTTTAGGAGCAAATGACGGTATTATCTCAATTTCAAGCCTTGCAATTGGTGTAGCAACAGCAAGCGCTACAAGAGACCCTATTCTATTAGCGACTATTGCAGGGCTTGTGGCAGGTGCATTATCCATGGCCGCTGGTGAATATGTGTCGGTTAGTTCTCAAACAGACATTGAAAAGGCAGATATTGAAAGAGAAAGACAAGAACTTCAAGAAATGCCCGAAATAGAAATAAAAATACTTGCAGAGATTTATGAAAAACGTGGACTTAAAAAGGAAACAGCTTTACAAGTTGCAAAAGAATTAACAGAATTTGACGCCTTGGGGACACATGTTCGAGATGAATTAGGAATAAATGAAATTAGTCAGGCCAACCCTATTCAGGCAGCTTTTGCCTCTGGTGCAGCATTCACTGTTGGAGGACTATTGCCGCTTTTGGTGACACTTTTCGCTACAATTTCTAGTATGGCGTATTTTTTATATGGCTTTACAATTGTATTCCTCGTTATCCTTGGAGCCGTTTCAGCAAGAACAGGTGGCTCAAGTGTAGTTAGGGCCGTAACAAGAATCGTAGTTTGGGGAACAATTGCTATGGGCACTTCTGCCTTGGCTGGATATGTTTTTGGTGTCAATCTGTAATCTGAAGCCTTAAAAAATATGAATATGGCACATTTTTATTTTGTGGAAAATCGTTGAGGTGACAGGAAATTACATTGAAAGGCACGAAGAGTCAGCAGGACTACTTTCCATCCTTTTTTTATTCTCTATGGACTTACATTTTTTAGGATTGCTGGCTTGTATCAAACAAAGAAATACCCAAATATTGTAAATATTTTAGTTTTTAATTTTTGTATTTGTAGTCACCTTATTTGGGAAAGTACAAGAACAAAAAGTGGCTAAATTTGACAGATTGAATCAGAGAAAACAAAAAAGTAACACCAAAAAATTAAATCAATATCAATATTGACCAAGATGGGGACTGAAAAAACTGTTTGGAAAGGAATTGAATAAAGACCAATAAATTGATTTTTTGAACGGGGGATTTTTTGCCTAAAAAAACCGATCTTGTGTACTGCAAAAATGTATATAGGAAAGATGGAATTAGACAGATAAGAGATTTATAAAGTGTTTTTTTAAAACTTAGTTAACTGGAAAGCTTTTGGCCATTACACATGAATAAAATGGAAAATAAATTTAATTTCTATCCAAAAATTATTTTTCTATGTTTTTGACCCCACTCCACGATAGAAGCAATTAAAGGGTCTAATGAATATCCATGTTCTGTTAGACTATATGTTACTTTAGAAGGGTTATCAGGATCTAATTTACGAATTACCAATTTGTTTAATTCTAAATATTTTAACTCCTTGATTAAAGTGCGCGGGGTTATTACTCCCAAATCCCGTTTGAGTTCATTAAAACGTTTTTCTTTATCACATAAACTCGCTAAAATTGCCCCTCTCCAGCGTCCGCCTATAATGTTTATCACATCTTGGACATCTCGAAGTTGCACCTGTTTTTGTTTGTTTTTCATTGTAAAATCAGCATTTTATATAAAGTAGTATCCTAAAAGATAGTTGTAATTTTACAAACCAGTTGTGATTTTAATGTAAAGGCAGTATATTTTGAATACCAAATTTTCTGTTAAAAAGTTTTTGAATTTATGAGGATAACAATTATAGGGGCTTCTACTGGCGTTGGGCTTGAAGCCGTAAAAATAGCACTACAACGCCATCATATTGTAACAACCCTTTCTCGGTCGGAGATTGATTTACCACCAAGCCCAAATCTGATAATACAAAAGGGCAGTGCAACCAATAGGGTTGATTTGCAGAAATCACTCGAAAATGCTGATGCCATTATTGTAGCACTTGGTACTGGCAAAAATATGAAACCTACAAACTTGTATTCAGATTTTGCCAAATTGTTGGTTGATTTGCAAAAAGAAGTAAAGAAGGAAGTTCCGTTTATCATTTTGACAGGTTTTGGGGCAGGGGACAGTTGGGACTATCAGCCTAACTTCATCATGAAATTGTTCTTTAAATATCTTTTAAGAGATGTTTATTCCGATAAAACCAAAATGGAAGAAATCATCAGCCAAACAAATTTAAAATGGGTTATTGCTCGCCCCGGTCTTTTGAAAGACAAGCCTTTGACAGGAAAGTATAGGGTAGAAACTACGCTTTTTAAAGGGATAAAGATTGGTAGTATAAATCGGGCAGATGTTGCGGATTTTTTAGTTAAACAAGCCGAAAACCCTACACAACTGTATAAATATTGTTCATTATCTAATTTGTAAATACATTCATCATGAAAAATCAAAATTTAGCTTCGGGTATTCCGATACCCGTTAAAATCTTTACATGGATGCTCATCGTGGCAGGGAGTTTCTTCTTCTATGTATATACATTTAATCCAAGCCTGAGTTTTCCAAGTGCTACTTTGGATACTTATTCTGCAAAAATGGGTTTTGCAAGTACAGGTGTCCGCATTTTAGGCAGCGTACTTGCCTTGCTTATTTCGGTAATTGCCAATAATCCGCGCTGGTTATTTATTACCCTTATTTCGAGGGTTTTTATAGAATTGGGTGATGTTGTTGTCGGACTTTTGCTTGACGGCGTTACAGCCAATACTTTTGCATTATGCGTTTTAGCCGTAGCTGAAATATGGGCAGTTTTAAAACTTTGGCACGTTATAAACACAAATCCATAATTAATTTGATGTGCTTTTTTGCAAAAGAAGGGGAGGAAATAAAATCCATTCTTTTTTGGTTATGCGATATGTTTTTTGATGGAAAACGATGGGGATACAACATTGCACAACTGGAACCATATCTGTCCACCAATTGCGATTAAAAATACTTTTCAAACCGTTTTGGGGAATCGTCCATATAAGTTTTGATTTGCCAAAAAGAATGCTCCTCGCCCGTAATGCGCAAGTGTAGTAGGTCTTTTCGGAAAAGGCGCATGACCAAACCGATCGGCGTAACGAGCAAGAAAAAAACAATCGTTAGGATTACGCGGCTCATAATGGCCCCCATGACGAAAGCTAAGCCCATCCAGAGGCGATAAATGGGGGTTAATATCTTTGGGGATAAAGTGCCTAAAGTAAATAAAAACAAGCCCAAGACGGATGAGAGATACCCAAAATGTTGATGTGTGGGATCGCCCTTGAAGAGGAACCAGAGGCCGAGAGCGAGTAAAAGCCCACCAATCAACCAGCCGAATTTTTGCAAGGCGCTACGGGAAACGTTTAAGTTCCTGAGTTCCTGAATAATTTCGTGCAACATAGGGGCAAATTGCGTATTTTGGGTTGTCATTTGCCGCAATCCTGCGGTTTTCCTTAAACGCTAAAGTTACGACGAACCACTATGGATCAACAAAACAATGCGCCATTTTTACACTTTATTTTGGACGAGACTTGGACTGATGCCCAGCAAACCGCTTTGTTAGAACTTATGGTTTGGGCGATGTATGTAGATAAAGCCATTCGGGTTGAAGAAAATGAGTTGATAGACCAGATTTTGGACCAAATGTCTGTTGGCGACATCACACCGATTGCCCAATCCCTGAATCCGACCATTGCCAAAGTGCGGGACGCTTTTCATGATGAGCAAGCGGCGGCATACCTCCTCGAAGATATTTGCCTATATTTGGACGATGCCGATGTTCGGGCGCAAGCCTTGGACTATTGTTTGCAAATTCTGGAGGCGGATGGACATCTACATCCAGACGAAGCCACGTTCCTTGAGCATGTCAAAATGCGGTTTCTTCAGTAGATGGTATTTTTTGTAAAGTGATTTCACCTGCCTTGAAAAGTCCAAACGTCCCAAATCTTATTTGGTTTGGGGCGTTTTTTCGTGCGGAAATCCTTTCTGCGCCAGTAGAATTAGGGCAGCCAAGCCAAGAGGGATGAGCATGGCATTCCGAAGCCCCAAAAGTTCACTAGCAAAACCGATGAGGGGCGCACCCGTCATAATGCCGGCAATACCCACAGAAAGTACAACGGCAATCGCTGTTTCGGGCGGGGGATGCTGGAACTTGGTAGCCTCTGAAAACAAGAGCGGAACCAAGGCCGAAGCCCCAAGACCAATGACTGCAAAGGCCGCTATTGCCGAAATAAATTGTTGGGACATCCACAAAAGGGCAAAGCCAATAACGACGATACCAGATCCAAACGTCATGAGTTGACGCACAGAAAAGCGGCCGAAAAATTGGTTTCCAGACCATCGGCCAAGGGTCATGGTAGCAGAAAAGGCCAAAAAACCAGCACTTACCAAGCCAGCTGAAGTTGCGGCTTCGGTTTTGAGGAATAAGCCACTCCAATTTAGAATAATGCCCTCGATGGACATTAAGACAAAGGACGTTAGGGCAAGCAAGACCAAATAGCGTGACCAGCCAACCTTTTCTTTGCGTTGATGGGTTATGGATTCTTTAGGCAGGACAATTTTTAGTAAGTACAAATTGCAGAGGGACAACACAAAGGACAATATACCAAAAAAAGCTTGTGTACTTAGGGAAAGACTACCGGCAATGACGCCAAAAGCAGAACCCAACATTCCACCAAAGCTATACATTCCATGCGAAGCCGCCATAATCGGTTTCCCCGTTTGGTGTTCGTAAGCGCCAGCAGCAGCATTCATGGCCAAGTTCAACATGCCGCTGGCAAGGCCATAGGCCAATAAAACCAGTAGAAAAAGGTAGAAACTTCTGCTGAAGGGTAGCAGTACAAAAGTGGCCAATGAAAGGAAAACACCCCAACGGAGAATGGTTGCTAAGTTGAAATGGCGAATGAGTTTCCCCGTCGGAAAACTTGCCACAAGAGAAAAAAGGGGAATGATGAGTAAAACCATCCCCCAAATTCCATTTTCTGTTTGGAAATAAGTCTTAAATTCTGGAATCCGTGCAGACCATGCGCCAATCAAAATGCTATTGGTCAAAAATGCGAGCCAGATATAAAACGGTTTTTGAGAGCGCATTGGTTTGTCTGTTATTTTTCACTAAGGGCCGCAACACCGGGCAAAGTAATCCCTTCCAGAAACTCCAACATGGCGCCACCGCCCGTAGAGACGTGGCTTACGTCGTCGTCCAATCCAGCCTGAGAAATAGCTGCTACGGAGTCACCACCACCCACAACCGTAAGGCCACCATTCCGTGTTGCTGCTGCGAGTGCCTCGGCCACAGCAATGGTTCCATTGGCAAAATTGGGCATTTCAAAAACACCCATCGGGCCATTCCAAATCACTGTTTTTGCTTGGGTTAGAATGTGTTGATAGCGTGAAATGGTTTCCGGACCAATGTCTAAGCCCATCCAATTTTCGGGAACGCCGGGCGCCGAAACTTGTGTTTGCGCCTCATTTGAAAAGGCATCAGCCGAGAGGTGGTCAACCGGTAAAACCAATTTATCCCCGGCGGTCTCCATTAGGTTTTTTGCCAAGTCGAGTTTGTCCTCTTCACAGAGTGACTTACCAATTTCCATACCTTTAGCCTTGAGGAAGGTGAACGTCATTCCGCCCCCAATGAGCAACCGATCCACTTTGGGGAGAAGGGCCTCGATGACCCCGATTTTGTCCGAGACTTTGGCGCCACCAATGACGGCTACAAATGGTTTTTCGGGAGACTCCAATACTTTGGATAAATATTCCACTTCTTTTTGGAGCAAATACCCCATGCCAGATTGTTGTACAAAATGGGTGATCCCTTCCGTAGAACTGTGGGCGCGGTGTGCAGAGCCAAAAGCATCGTTAATGAAGACATCACCCAATTTTGCGATTTTCGCCGCCAATTCGGGGTCATTTTTGGATTCTTCGGGATAAAAACGGGTGTTTTCTAACAAGACAATACTCCCAACCTCTGCCGAGGCAATTAGTGCTTCCACGTCCGATCCAACCGTATCCGAGGCCATGTGAACTTTTGCGCCAATCAATTCGGCCAATTTACCAGCGGCTGGCTTCAGGCTGTATTGTGGGTCTGGGCCATTTTTGGGGCGTCCGGCATGGCTCATCAAAATGGGAAGTCCACCTTCGGTAAGCACTTTTTGGATGGTGGGTAGCGCTTCGCGAATGCGCGTATCGTCTGTTACCACACCGTTCTTAAGGGGGACGTTAAAGTCCACACGAATCAAAACTTTCTTACCAGCAAGGCTAAGATCGTCTATGGTTAATTTGGGCATGATTTTGGAATTTAGAGCTTTATAAAAAAGGCGCTTGTCCTCCGATCGGTATGGCTCGGATTACAAACGCCAAAAACGTAAGAAAGACCACGTTAGGCCATCATCTTCGCGGCCAAATCCACAACGCGGTTTGAGTATCCCCATTCATTGTCGTACCAGCCCACCACTTTAACAAAAGCACCTTGGGAATTGGTAAGAGCAGGATCAAAAACGCAGGAAGCCGGATCGTGAATCACATCACAAGAAACGATGGGGTCTGCTTGATAGTAGAGAATGCCATTGAGCGGGCCATCGGCAGCGGCTTTGAAGGCGGCATTGATTTCGTCCTTGGTTGCAGATTTGTTCAGGATCACGGTGAGGTCGGTCATTGAAACATCTGGGGTAGGGACACGCACCGCAAATCCGTCTAATTTTCCTTTGAGGTGTGGCAGAACCAAACCAACCGCTTTGGCGGCTCCGGTAGAAGTGGGAACCATCGAGACAGCAGCGGCGCGTGCACGGCGGAGGTCTTTGTGTGGTGCATCTTGGAGGCGTTGATCGGCGGTATAGGCATGAACGGTGGACATATAGCCCTGAACCACACCGAAATTCTCATCCAGAACCTTCACCATTGGTGCAAGGCAGTTGGTGGTACAAGAAGCATTAGACACAATCTTTTCGTTACCCGTCAAGATGTTGTCATTGACGCCCATAACAATAGTCGCATCCACTTCTCCACTTGCAGGGGCGGTAATGAGTACTTTTTTAGCACCGGCTTGCAGGTGAAGACCCGCTTTTTCGGCAGAAGTGAAGATGCCGGTTGCTTCTATCACCAAGTCCACGCCTAATTCTCCCCAAGGCAACTGTGCGGGGTCTTTTTGGGCATAAATTTGGAAACGGTCTCCGTTTACGATAAGCGCACTTTCTTCAGCGGTAACAGGGAAGGGAAGGCGACCATGAACCGAGTCGTACTTCAATAAGTGAGCGAGGGTTTTGGCATCGGTCAGGTCATTTACACCAACCACATCAAATTCTTTGGATCCGCGTTCCAGAATGGCCCTAAAGACCAGACGTCCGATGCGGCCAAAGCCATTGATTGCAATTTTGATTGCCATTTTTTTCTCCTTATGTGCTTTGAAATGAGTTGATAGCAAGTTTGGGTTTCTTAATCCCAAACAACCTACATCATTATTTGCCCAAATTCAAATCCGAAAGCGCTTCGAGAATATGATATTTGAATGAGTTTATTCAAAACCACCGATTTTCCTTAGAAGTTTTATGGGTTCTTGTTTTGGAGATGGGGTATATGATGCCGTATCTTCTAAAGCTAAAACAAAAATTAGGTTTACCAACAAGACACCCATTTTGTCATGGCTACAAAAACCATTACCAAAGAAGCATTACAAGAAGATGTCGTCGTGAATGCGGCTTCGCATCTCGAAGGATTTTATCGCAAACACCAAAAACCCATTCTGATTGGGCTTGCAGCATTGATTGTTCTGGTTGCAGCTTATTTCTTGTGGGATTGGTACAAAGGTTCTCAGAACACCACTGCAGCCGAGAAAATCGGTTTTGCTGTTCAACAATTCGAGTTGGGCGAATACAAAAAAGCTCTGGATGGTGCTGGTTCAAATGCTGGATTGCTCAAAATAGCAAGTGAGTTTGGTTCGACGGAAACGGGCAATTTGGCGCATTATTATGCTGCCGTGGCTTATGACAACCTGAACAACCGGAAAAAAGCGCTTGAACACTACGAAGCGTTTGATAAAGGGAGCAATTTAATTGGTGCTTCGGCGTATGCTGGAGAAGCGGCCATTCAAGAAGACGTCAATAAAAATTATACGAAGGCTGCCGAGTTGTACCAAAAGGCCGCCAATACGTATCCTGACGAGTCTTCGGCACCCGAATATTTGAGGAAAGCCGCTCGGAATTACGAGAAAGCAAAGGACTTCAAATCAGCAAAATCTGCATATGAACAAATTAAGGAAAAATATCCGAAATCTTCCGTAGCGGCGGACTTGGACTTTTTCCTTGGAAGAATCGAAGCGCTGGCCCGCTAAAATTCACGGGAAGCGGCAGGGCATATTTGTCGTTGAGGGTCGGTGGTTCTATATTGTACCACCGATTTTTTTTATAGGGTTAATTACAAATTGTACATGGCAACGCTCAAACATTTATTAATTGTGGACGACGAGCGGGCTATTCGTCGTACCCTTAGAGAAATCTTAGAGTTTGAAGGATACGCCATTGATGAGGCAGAAGATGGCGTGGCTGCACTCGAAAAAATGCGTAAGGGTCGTTATGATATGGCCCTTTTAGACATTAAAATGCCGAAAATGGATGGTCTCGAAGTACTTAAAACCATTGCGAGCGAGCAACCAGAGTTGCCCATCGTGATGATTTCGGGGCATGGAAATGTAGAAACCGCTGTAGAATCTACCCGATTGGGTGCGGTTGACTTTTTGGAAAAGCCTCCAGACTTGAACCGCCTATTGGTTACCATTCGTAATGCCTTGGTTCGGGGAAAACTTGTTGTCGAAAACAAGCGGATGAAGCAAACGCTGGTAGAACAGCAACACGCCGGCGTTACGCCTATCATCGGAGACAGTAAACCCATCCAACTGATCAAGAAAACCATTGAGCGAGTAGCACCCACCGAGGCGCGGGTCTTGGTAACGGGCGAACCCGGAACCGGAAAAGAATTGGTGGCGCGTTGGTTGCATAAGCTCTCCCGACGGGCCGAAGCCCCACTCATCGAGGTGAATTGTGCGGCCATTCCAAGTGAACTCATCGAGAGTGAACTTTTTGGCCATGAAAAAGGCTCCTTTACGGGCGCACATGACCGTAAATTGGGTAAATTTGAACAGGCCAATGGCGGGACTCTCTTCTTGGATGAAATTGGCGATATGAGTTTACCTGCTCAAGCCAAGATGCTGCGGGCACTTCAGGAAGGCATTATTACCCGTGTGGGCGGAGATCGGGCTATTTCGGTGGATGTGCGGGTGGTGGCGGCCACCAATAAAGACCTGAATGAGGCGATTCGGGAAAAAAGTTTTCGACAGGACTTGTTCGATCGCTTAAATGTAATCCCAATTCATGTACCGCCATTGCGCGAGCGCCGCGAGGACATTCCGGCTATTGCAACTTTTGTCTTAGAAAAACAGGCCGCACGCAACCGAATGACCAATAAATCGTTTTCCCCTAAAGCAATGACCTTGATGCGGCAATACGATTGGCGGGGGAACATTCGTGAATTGTACAATGTGGTTGAACGGCTGCTCATTTTATCGAATGCAGACCAGATTGAAGCCGAAGATGTGGAGCATTTTGTAACCCCCTATTCTGTGCAGAAAGATGCAATTGGAGGACTTCTGGAGCGTTATAATGACTTTGCCGAATTCCGTGATGCAGCCGAGAAACTTTTTATTGAGCGCAAATTGAATCAATTTGATTGGAATATTTCTAAAACGGCGGAGGAAATCGGGATACAACGTTCCCACTTGTACAATAAAATTAGCAAATATGGGATAGAACGCGCCCAAGACTAAACATGTTATGAATTTAATAGATGTTGAGCAACTTACGCGGCACTACCAAACACAAGGCGGCGTATTAGAAGTATTAAAAGGGGTTTCGTTTTCCGTTTCACAGGGCGAGGTGGTTGCGGTTGTGGGGCAAAGTGGTGCAGGTAAAAGTACGTTGTTGCATATTTTGGGGACGTTAGATCGCCCCACTTCTGGTCAAGTTCGGTTTAATGGCGAAGATGTTTTTGCACAGAAAGAAGAGGAGTTGGCGCGGTTCCGAAACAAGAGGATTGGCTTTGTTTTTCAATTTCATCATCTTTTACCGGAGTTTACAGCGCTTGAAAATGTTGCAATGCCAGCCTTGATCCGTAATAAATCCATGGTGCAAGTAGAGGCTCGTGCAAAGGAACTCATGGCCTTACTTGGACTTAAATATCGCTCCACCCATCGTCCGGGCCAGCTTTCTGGTGGCGAGCAACAACGGGTGGCCATGGCTCGTGCATTGATGAATGAGCCAGATTTGATCTTGGCCGACGAGCCGACGGGAAATTTGGACATTCGGACTGCGGCAACCTTGCATGAGGAAATTGTACGCTTGAGCAGGGAAATGAACCAGACGTTTATCATTGTTACCCATAATCCAGCCCTTGCTCAAATGGCAGATCGGGTTCTCCGTATGGAGGATGGGTTTATTTTTGAACAACTTAGAGGAAGTGAAAATGGGCAAATTGCTTAATTTTATCTCGTCGGTCTCCGCTATTGGTGCGCTTTTGGCCTATGTAATTATAAAGTTCGATGCTCCAATTTTGCAAGCTGAGGCCACCACTTTTTTACCGCTGCTGATTGGGGTGGCGATTGTATCGGGCATTGCAGGCTTTTTTGTGAAAGCGGTTTGGCGCATGACCACCATTGCTGCGTTTCTTATTGGCCTGTTATTGGCCTATCTATACGCACAAAATATACTCTAAGACGTCGCTGATAGGGCGTTGTGCTTGGGGGCTATACAATCTTTGCAACCTGTTTACCTTACTTAAATGGACGAAATGATCGCTTTAGATGTTGTGGATGTTTCTGGGGGGTATGTTGACGCGCCAGTTGATCCCACTTTAGACCTTTTTGCCGAAATTGATCGGATGAAAAAGGCCAAAAATGCCGTAATCTTGGCACACTATTACCAAGAGCCGGATATTCAGGATTTGGCAGATTATGTAGGTGATTCCTTGGGATTAGCCCGCCAAGCTGCTGGAACCAATGCGGACATCATTCTGTTTGCAGGGGTTCACTTTATGGCAGAAACCGCAAAAATTCTGTCTCCTCAAAAAAAGGTGATTTTACCAGATCTCAATGCGGGTTGTTCTTTGGCTGATTCTTGCCCACCGGATGAATTTACGGCCTTTCGCGCACAATATCCCGATCATTTGGTGATCTCCTACATCAATTGCTCGGCGGCGATCAAGGCCCAAACGGACATTATCGTTACATCGTCCAATGCAGAACACATTATCCGGCAATTACCTCTCGATCAGAAGATCATTTTTGCACCGGATAAAAACCTTGGCCGTTATATTTCTAAGGTGACAGGTCGCGACATGGTACTTTGGGATGGTTCTTGCATCGTCCACGAAGTGTTTAGCGAGCAACAAATTGTCCGGCTGAAGGTAAGCCATCCAAGTGCATTGGTTTTAGCGCACCCAGAATGCGAAGAAGCCGTTTTACGCCATGCCGATTACATTGGCTCGACCACCGGCATTTTAAAATATGCCCAAAACAGCCCAGAAAAGCAGTTTATTGTGGCAACAGAGGCCGGAATTTTGCACCAGATGGAAAAATCTTGCCCCGATAAAACCTTTATTGCTGCGCCTCCCAATAATGGTTGTAGCTGTAACGAATGTCCGCACATGAAGCTCAATACCCTCGAAAAAGTTTACCTCTGTTTAAAGTACGAACTGCCGGAGTTACAAATGGAGGAGGCTACACGGATCCGTGCACTTGCCCCGATCCAGCGGATGTTAAACATGAGCAGCGCTATTGGTTAACCTGCAAGTTTGGGTTTGATCTGACCACCTGATCCGTTTTTTGATCCGAAATGGGCATATTCCGCACTCGTGAAAGTTGGCTTTATGGCATTTTAGCGCTTGTTTTGTGGCCATTTCCATTGGTAGGCGTTCTGCATGTAGAATCCTGCGCCATTATCGCTTTAGTTGGGTTTTATGTATCGGGTTGGCGGGCGGTAAAAGACTTTAAGGTCAACACCGCTTTCTTTTCCGTCCTGTTCCGCCAAGTAGTTTTATTGTTAATACCATTGGTGTGTGGCTTATCGTCCATGCTTTGGCGACCCAATTGTGGCTGGCTAGATGGTTTATTGTTTTTTATGCTCTTCCCCGTAATTTCGGTTGTTTTTGGTATTTCGTTGGCATGGGCAATCACGGGATTTGAGGTCAAGCGGCCATTTCGGGTTTACGTTCTGGTTTCGCTGATCCCTCTTTTGGGCGGATTGGTGTTTGATTTAGGTTTTCACCCCCAATTCTATACGTATAACCATGTTTTTGGCGGCGTTCTTGGCCCAATCTATGATGAGGAATTGGCGATTAGAACGGGATTGTATGTTTTCCGATTGTTGACCTTGCTTTGGGTGGGTGCATTTTGGATCATAGGCCAATCAAAACGTAAAGGAACTTCGTTTTACGGCAAACTGGCAGTTATGGGCTTGCTCCTTCTTATGGGGTATCTTTTTCGGGACGTATTGGGGTTTAATACGACCCATGCGACAATAGCAAAGGCGCTAAAAGGGATTTATCACACACCCCATTTTGAAATTTACTACGACCCTTCTGAGATCTCGGCGGCGCGAATGAAAATTGTGGCGAAAGAGCATGAATTCCGGTATATGCAATTTGCAGAAACCCTTCAGGTACAAGTTCCTACAAAAATTCGTAGCTATTTGTATCCATCACCAGAGAAAAAAGCCGAACTAACGGGCGCACGTTACACCAATGTCGCACCTGTTTGGCTTGCGCAACCACAAATACACGTCCTATGGTCTTCCTACGAGGGCGTGATGCCTCACGAATTGGCGCATGTATTTTCGCGCGAATTTGCTTTGCCAGTTGTGCGTGCTACGTTTTTGGTGGGATTGATTGAGGGATTTGCGGTAGCTGTTGAGCCGCCAGAGGGCATGCCGGAACCACACGACCAAGTAGCGGCCATTCTTCTTGACCCCAAAACCGCACAATGGCTGGGTGAGGATCTTTCGCTTGCTGTGGCTGAAAAATTGAGTCCAACCGGATTTTGGCGTGGTCGGGGAGCCGTTTCTTATACCACAATGGGTTCTTTTGTGAGGTTTTTGATAGACCGTTATGGCATATCGAAAATAAAGCAAGTTTATGCTTGGGGGAATTTTGAAGGGGTTTATCAAAAAAGTGTTTATGACCTTACCAAAGAATGGATGACCTTCCTCCAAAAACGCACCGCAAGTGGGGCTGAGGTAGCATTTGCGCGAACACGCTTTTCTCGTCCGTCATTGTTTGAGCAAATGTGTCCGCACTTTCTGCCAAATTACGTAAAATTAACCACACAAGCCCAACGTGCATTGTTGGCGAAAGACCTCCCGACAGCCCTCCGATTAAGCGGGCGTGTCATGCAAGAACGTCCAGGTTTTGAGCCGGCTTATCAGGTTTGGGGGGCAGCTTCCTTACCAGATTCACCCCGAAAAGTGCTTGAAAAACTAAAACTTTTACAATACGCCACATGGCTTACCTACCGTCAGCGCGGGGATTCCTATGCCTTGCTGGGGGATACCCTCCAAGCACGTAAAATGTGGGACGAGGCTCTGGTTAGAATACCGCCTTTTTCGTTTGTATCGCAAACCCGAATGACACGGAGAGCCGATTTTTTGAGGTTCCCGCATTTGCTCAAAAGCGTGCTTTCCCAAAAAACAACACCGGAAACGATTGCGCAACTCTTCGAGCAAAATCTTACCACACCGTTATGGCTACGGGTCTATGTCGCAGATCGCTATGTAGAGGAAGAACGCTGGAAAGAAGCGGCTACATGGCTTGAGGCTGTGGTGGCTTCCGAGCAGTCTGGGCTTTTCCGCGATGCCGTCTCATTAGACTTAGGTAGATGGTTGTTATGGTCGGGACAAATCCAGAAAGCCGTGAAGTTGTTGCAGCCCTATGCAGAAAAACCAGCGAAAAATCCTATCCAAAAACAACTCCAAGATTTAAAATTACAAGCCGATTGGTGGCGTCCTTAAGAAGCGTAACAAGGACTGTGCTTAGCATTGGCGTACTCCACCAGTGAGGTAACGCCTGACGGATGGTGTGGTAAGGTATTATTTAGCAAGAAACTTTTCTACATTCAAGAAGGAAAAGAGTGGGGGAAAGCAATTATGAAAAACGAACCCCCGTCATCGAAAGGGAACCCGCAAGAAGTTGGTCGTTAAACAAGGTCAAGTGATCCGTTTTTTGCTTCAGTCCAAGGCAATATACCAACGGGAAAAAATGGTCTGGCGTCGGAATGGCAAGTCGGAGGTCAGTTCCTTGTTTATTGTAATGTAGCAAGACCGTGAGGTCATCTTCCAAAATGGCCTTGTTCATGCGTGCCCGAGCTTCATGCGCCCAATCATAGCCAAACCCCACTTCGTTGATCTTAGTAAAATCAGCTTTTTGGAGATTGTGAACCATATTCCCGCTCCCAACGATTAAAACGCC
Organism: Rhodothermia bacterium; assembly: GCA_017303715.1. Lineage (GTDB taxonomy): Bacteria > Bacteroidota > Rhodothermia > Rhodothermales > UBA2364 > UBA2364. Next base: position 75,115 of record JAFLBZ010000017.1, read on the forward strand.
GCGTTTGCGAAGGGGTTGAAGCATTTTGGCCAAGTCATAATGGTATTGCGCCGGACGGTGATAATCTATGCTCATTTCGATCACTGGGATATTTGCGTTCGGGTATAGATGTTTAAGTACACTCCATGCGCCATGATCTAACCCCCAATGTGTATCCAATTCCACCATATTGGGAGGGAGCAATTCTTGTACCTTTTTGGCCAGTTCTGGGCTTCCTGGGGCGGGGTACTGAACTTCATACAATTCAGGGGGAAAGCCATACATGTCATGGATGGTTCTTGGTTTATCCATTGCTGTGACGTGCGTTCCGTTGGTAAGCCAATGTGCCGAGATACATAAAATGGCCTTTGGTAGGGGTAGATGTCGTGCCTGTTCGCGGAATCCGGCTACAAATTCGTTCTCCACAATGGCGTTCATGGGGTTTCCATGACCAATAAACAACATGGGCATCAAGGGCGTGGTAGGGAATTGTGTGCTAAAGGCATTTAATTCTTGGAGTGGGCGCATAAGTCCTAAATCGTCTTGAAGGATATTAAAAAAGCCCTGCATCGCGAACGAAACAGGGCTTGTGGCGTGGGGGGGAATCGAACCCCCGACCTTAGGGTTATGAATCCTACGCTCTAACCATCTGAGCTACCGCGCCGTATTCAGATTGCCAAAATAGGTATTTTCCCGTATCTTGCGCAATACGTTCATCATCAAATCAAATAATTTCATGGAGTGGGCCGGTATTATTGGGCAGAAACGGGTTCAGGAAACGCTTTCACAAGCCCTTAAGTCGGGACGTATTGCACAAGCATACCTTTTTTACGGTCCAGAAGGGGTTGGTAAGCAAGCCATTGCCCTATACTTTGCAGCGGCCTTGCAGTGTTCTGTGGAAGAATTGGACGCTCCGGAAGCCTCTTTGGGTTTTCGTAAGGCTAGAAAGGGCCTGCACCCAGATGTCCATGTGTTTTTTCCGACACCCAAAGAAACCGACGAAAAAGACCTTGCAGAACGGCTAAGGCTTCTGTACGAAGACCCTTATCGGCATGTGGATCCAGTCCGGTTACCAGAGGTTGGGATGGGAAAAAAGGGCGGAAAACAGGCATTTTATGCCGTCGAAAGGATTAATGAAGGGGTTAAGCCCCGCGTAAAATACCATCCAAGCGAAGGTAAATTACAAGTGGTGATTTTGTTGGAGGCGGACTATTTGCGGGTGGAGGCGGCAAATGCCTTTCTGAAAATTCTGGAAGAACCCAATGCCCACACCGTGTTTATTTTAACCTCTAGCAGGCCAGAGAGACTCCTTGCCACCATCATTTCAAGATGTCAACAAGTGCGGTTCGATCCTTTAAAAACCGACGAATTGGCAGTAGCCTTGCAAATACGGGTAGGTCTAAAGCAGGAAGAAGCGCAACTTTTTGCCCGAATGGCCAATGGCTCGTTCAATAAAGCGATGACTTTGGCGGCGGATACCGAAATTCGGATGTTGCGAGAGATGGTCGTCAACTATTTTAGGGCTGTTTATAGCCGGAATATAAATCAAGTGGCCGATTTCCATGAGCAAATGACGAAGATGGGGCGAGACGGCTTGAAGAATCTTATACGCCTGATGTTGCTTTGGGTAAGAGATCTTACTACTTTTCAAGCCTCAAACAAAACCGAGAATTTAATCAATGTGGATTTTGCAGAGGTTATTACGCGGTTTTGTAATGGCGTTCCTCAAGCGCAAACGGACGTAATGGCTGAGGTTTTGGAAGAGGCCCATACCTTGATAGAACGAAATGTAAACGAGGCCCTTATCTTGGTCGTTTTGCAAGAAAAACTCTTCCAAGCCATGCGCGGAAACCGAGTATGCAACTTATATACGCCCTTGGTTGCGGTAGATTGAGGAACAGACTTGTAAAAACAGCGTTTGGAGAAAATTAACCATCACTTTAATTGAAAAACTATGGCTTGTGGATCATGCGGAACGGGCGGTTGTGAAACTGGAGGATGTAGCAGCGGTGGCTGCGGTGTAAAAAAGGAGGCTGGCTCGTGCCCGTCGATGTTTGCCCACGATTGGTTAAATGTGGTGGATTTGGAACGCCCCGGAACCGAGTTTGGGGTGTATGAGGTTCTGTTTAAGGCAGGCAGGAGAGGCTTTTATGCCAATAATAATAACTTAGATTTATCCATCGGAGACCCCGTTTTGGTTGAGGCGGATCGTGGCGTGGATTATGGAACCATCAACCTAACAGGGGAAATGGTTCGCTTACGGCTGAAATCCAAAAAAACCGACCCAACCACGGCTTTTCCCGCGATTATTCGGACGGCAACCCTCGAAGACATTGAACATGCCGAAAAACGTGCCGAACGCGAAAGCGCTTCTTTTACCATGTGTAGGGAATTGATTGATAAACATGAGTTGACCATGCGGCTTGTGGATGTGGAATGGCAGTTCGATGGCAATAAAGTCACCTTCTTTTTTACTTCGGACAAACGGGTTGACTTCCGGAAATTGGTGCGTGACCTTGCTGCTCGACTTTCCACCCGGATCGAACTCCGGCAAATTGGGGCGCGTGATGCCGCAGCGCGGGTGGGTGGACTTGGGTCGTGCGGGCGTGAACTTTGTTGTTCTACATGGTTACAAGAGTTTAAACCCGTTTCTACAACAGCCGCAAAATTCCAAAGCTTGCCCCTCAATTTAACACGGCTTAGTGGGCAATGCGGTCGTCTGAAATGTTGTCTGAACTACGAGTTGGAACAATACATCGAGGCACTAAACGAATATCCAGACATTGGCATATCCTTCAATAGCCCAAATGGACGTGCTTATATTACCAAATTAGACATCTTTAAACAATTGGTCTGGTTTGAATTACAAGACGGCAGTTTTGATGCCATGCCTCTTACCGAAATTCGGAAAATCCTCCGAATGGATACGCCCGAAGGCCATGCCCGCGCCAAACGACGTGTCTTTGGACAAGGTGGACAAGAAGAAGAGGAACTCCGTAAATTAGAAGACTAAAAGCGAAATGCGTTGGGAAGATGATGGTGCTAAAGTGACTTTAGACCTCCACGGTGTTCGGGTGGACGATGCCGAGGCCATTGTTTTTCGTGCTTTGCGCTTGGCAACACAATATGGCCGAATAAGCATGAAGGTGATTCACGGTAGTTCTACCAGCGAAACGTTATATCGAAATCGAACCATTAAATATGCGCTTTACGACCTGATTGAGTCGGGAGATTTGGATAATTATATCTCAGACGAATTGTACAGCGAAAGTTTTTGTACCCTGATTTTGCACCACTCTTCTAAAGAACCAAACGTAAAGCGTATTAATCCGTTTGAGGTTTTTCGTTAAAAACGGTGTACTTTTGACTTTAGTTTCGGGTTCATTAGACCGTCGCCATGATGGAAGTCAAGCCTTGCGCGTTTGTGGCTACTGCGGATTTTTTCTATGAGTCGCCGTGTCGTTAAAGGTATGGGAAGAACGTCTCGTGATTGCAAAAGCGTAGGTTTTATCAAGATTCGTCCCGCATTTGATGGAATAGCAAAGCTCCGTCGAAGTGACATTTTCCTATAGTTCGGGACGATGTAATAAACCGTTCTTCAGAAAAAAATCAGCGATAACACTTTTACACAACCTCGACATCCTCATGAAAGTCCATTTCCAACCCACGGCATACACGCTGGGTGGTCGTTCCGAGCTAAAGCCTTTTTGTTTGTGTGCCAATACCTTCACCCTAAAGGACGGAAGTATTGACGTGTGATGCGTATTTTTTATGTCTTCGCTCTAACTGACGACGTTACTTTTTTGTTAATCATCGGGGCGGTATCTTATAATAGAACGTCATATCTTAGCGAAGACACCATCAGGGTGCTATATCTGAAGTGTTTTATTAATAACAGTTTAGGCTTTATCAATTACATTGAATTGTTGTTCATCGCTAAAGCCGTCTGGTATTGGGTACTCACTCGATTTTCCGCAGACTGGGTTAAGTAGGTTTAAAGAATGATGCTTTCTTACTTTAACTTCAAGGTCTGTGTCGGAGAATCTTTTTTCCGTTAAGTTTTTGTCTTTGCCAAGTTCGATCGTGTCATTTATGGAAAGGGATGTTGTATTTTCTACCAAATTAGGGTTTTCGTTTATTAATGGAAGGCATTAGACCCATGAAAATATATACACGCACTGGTGATGATGGCACTACTGGCTTGTTTGGTGCAGGAAGGGTGAGTAAAGATCACCCAAGAATTGCCGCTTATGGTACGGTAGATGAATTAAATGCCGTTTTAGGACTGTGTTTGGCGCAGTGGTCGTCCGAACATCCAAATGACCGCCTAAGCCAAGTTTTGCATCAACTCCAAAATGAACTCTTTGTGGTTGGAGGGGACTTAGCCTCGCCCGAAGAAACGAGTTATCCCGTTCCACGCATTACGGCGAAAGAAATTGCCACATTAGAGCGAGAAATTGACGCTTTTGATATAGAACTTTCACCGCTACGTAACTTTATCCTCCCCGGTGGGCATTTAGTCGCGGCAAGCCTACACATTGCCCGAACAATTTGCCGGCGTGCAGAACGAACGGTCGTCTTGCTTTCGCAGCAAGAACCCGGTGTTCTCTTGGTGGGGCAATACCTGAATCGCCTTTCGGATTTGTTGTTTACGTTAGCTCGATGGGTGAATGTGACGACACTGACCCCAGAAACCCCTTGGACGCCCATTCCGAAAAAAGACGCCCAATCTTCATGAGAACACACAAAAATCCAAAAACGGAAAACGTGAAAAATTCGGTTTCCAACCGTCAACTATGGATATTCCGCATGGTGATGGTACTGATCCCCATTGCTTTTTTTGGCTTTGTAGAATTGGGCTTGCGCATTGGGGGATATGGTAAAACAGAGGCGCTTTTTGTACCCTTAACAGAAAATCCGGAATACCTCTATCCCAATCAGGACGTTGCGAAACGGTATTTTGGACCAAATAGTGTGATTCCTAACCCCAATGCAGACTTTTTTCGCAAAAGAAAGCAGCCTAATACCTTGCGAATTGTGGTACAAGGAGAGTCCTCGGCTGCCGGATACCCCTATTATCATGGTGGTTCCTTTAGTAATATGCTGAAGCAGCGCCTAAAAGCCACCTTTCCGGGAAGACCGATTGAGGTAATTAATACTGGAATGGCGGCGATTAGCAGCTATACGTTATTGGATTTTGCAGCAGAAATTGAGGCTATTCAGCCAGACATGGTTTTGATCTATTCTGGGCACAACGAATATTATGGCGCACTGGGGGTTGGCTCCTCCGAGTCCTTAGGCTCCTTTCAGTTTCTGGTCCGTTGGTATTTGAAATTTAAAGACCTACGGATTGTCCAACTACTCAGAAATACTTTTGCAGCCATTGCTGGATGGTTTGCGCCGGACGATAAAGCGCCCTCGGCCACATTAATGGAGCGCATGGTTCGGGAGCAACGCATTCCGTATGGATCCGCGATGTACAAAATGGGTGAGGTGCAATTTGAAGAGAACATGTCGGCATTGTTGGCGCATTATCAAAAAGCAGGTATTCCGGTTTTTATGGGCACATTGGCCAGCAATGAACGAGACCATGCGCCCTTTATTTCAGGTCTTCAAGAACAAACCAATACATCGAAGTGGAGAAAAAGCATTGCGCAGCTAAAACAAGCATTGCAGAATAAACAAGCAAATGCCTTAACGCTTGCGGATCAATTGGTACGAATGGATACAACTTCCGCAGAAGCCTACTTTCTAAGAGGACGCGCTTTAGAGCAACAAGCGAACAGCAATCCATCACAATATGCAGCGGCCAGAAAAGCTTACCTCAAAGCCAAAGATTTGGATATGCTACGGTTTCGTGCGCCCGAATCCCTTAACCAGATTATCCGCCGTATCGCTCAAAAGTATGGGGCTGTGGTGGTTCCTTCGCAGGAGGCACTGGCCGCCTCAAGTCCGAATGGCATTATCGGGGGAACGCTTATGCTCGAACACCTTCACCCCAATTTAGATGGTTATTTCCTGATTTCGGAAGCCTTTTATAGGGCGATTATTCGTCATTTCCCCTTCTCCAGTAGGCCGAATCCCATCCCAATGGAGGCGGCTCGCGGCATGGTTCTGATGACGGGTGTGGATTCTACAATGGCGGATTTTCGGGTGCGGCAGTTGATGGCGTCGTGGCCATTTAAGCCTTTTGGAACCATAGACGAATCGCTATCTAAGTATCAACCCAAAAATGAAAAGGAAAAAATTGCCCTCAAGATGCTTCAACGGAATACTTCTTGGTTTGCTGGCCAAATCGAATGGGCGGACTTTTTGGTCAAGCAAGCCAAAATGCCACAAGCACTTCAAGTTGGATTCACGCTCTTGGATGCGTATGAGCCAACGCCTGATGCGTGGGCGTATATGGCCGAACTTTATATGACGGTGGGCGATATGCAACAAGCCCAAACGTGTGTGGAAGAGGCTGTAGCAGCTACGCGAAATGCCACACAAAAAGCAGATCTCTACAATAAATTGGGCTTGGCCATGATGTCTCGAAAGTACTTGGGGGATGCCTTGGCTGCATTTAACCGCTCCAATAACCTACAAGAGAACTTTACCGCTCTCAAATGGATTGGCTCACTTTTGCTCCAAAAAGCACAGGAAAAAAAGGATATTACCGAACTGAATATCGCGATTACTCATCTCGAAAAAGCCAATGAACGAAAGGGTGATGACAAACAAATTTTGTTTAACCTTGCGGGTGCTTATGCCATAACAGGAGAGCGCCAAAAAGCAACGAACCTATTGCAGACCCTTTTGGCCGCATACCCCAATGATGCAGATGCCTTAGCACTGCTCCAGCAGCTGGACGGGTAAAAGGTGTTTGAACTTGTCGGAATTGTGCGTAAAAGCTCGGTGGAATATGCCCTTACTTGTTCGGTCTGGACGATATGTTAATGGGTTAAGTAGTTGTTTTGTAGATCGTTGTCTAAAAAATTATTCTACTCCAAATTGCATATCCAATATGTAGGTGCTTGGGATGGCTTTCCCATTCAGTTTTGCCGGACGGAAAAGGTGGCGTGTGGCGGCATTCATGGCAGCATCTTCGAGGCCATACTCCAAGCGTTCTATAGGTGTTTCCGTTCCTTTTTTATCCAAAAGCCAGCGTTTTAGGATGCGAGCTATGGTTACTTTTCCGGCCTCATCAATCGTCACTTCCACACTTACTTTGGCCAAAATACGTTTACTACGGGCGGCCTCGGTATATTCTGGCGTTACAATGCGTACCAATTTTGGGGCTATACGCACATCTGGTTGTGGTGGCTTCTCGTTCGCATTCCCTATGTTACCGCCATTGCCAGTTCCGTCCCCGCGCCCGTCTCCAATACCATCACCCACTCCATTTCCAACACCATTCCCAAGACCCGATGTGGTTGCTACGGCTGTGGAATCGCCTTTTTTGGTTGTGGAAGCCGCTTCTTTTTGAATGAGGTCTTCTACGGTGGGCGGCGGCTCCTCTTGGGCAACCTCTTCGTCCCGACGAATAACGGGAGGTACAAAACGGATGGTGGGACGAAAGGTGAGGGCCGGGGTTCCGCCTCCGGGTGGTGAGCCGGCAGTGGGTTTGGGAATTTCAATCTTGGGTTTGCGAATCGAGGGAGGTTCGGGTAGGTTAACTAAGTTGGCAACCACGTCCCGCTTATCGCTTGTATTCTGAGCTGGTCGGAGCCATTTATAGCCATAAAAAGCGGAACTTAGCAACAGCATGGCGGCGGCAACCAACAAAAATGCCTTACGCATATGATTGGGGAAAACTTTACGAAGCACATAAGCCCCATAAGCCTTGTTCTTATCCCCAAAAATGGCGTCTAAAATCGCTAATTCGTCTTGATTGCCCATGCCCAAACGTTTGTCCTATCTTGATTTTTAATGAATGAACCTTTCGGAGGTTTTGTTTCCGAAGTGTTACCCGTATTTTAGGCCGTGATAATATTATGAAAGATAACACCGGATACATGCAAGAACCACCCCTCGTTAATAAGTTGTTTGAAGAATACCTTCAATAGACGTATGACACGGTGAACAGTTGGGCTTTCCGTCTATGGAAGGCTTTTTTTGTATTCGGATTTTTGAAACCGCTTTCAGAGCAATAAGGCATGAACGAAACGGCAAAATTGGCACTCTCGGATGGAACTATTGTGACGGGGGTTGCACGAGGCTTTCGTGGAGAAACCACAGGCGAGCTTTGTTTTAATACCAGCATGACGGGCTATCAGGAAATTGCAACCGATCCGAGCTATGTGGGGCAAATCATGATGATGACCTATCCGCATATTGGAAATTACGGAGCCGCTGACCGCGATTTGGAGGCTGTAAAGGTGATGATCTCCGGTTTGGTGGTTCGATCTTTCTCCGACGAGTACTCGAATCCGCGAGCGGATGAATCGTTTGATCGGTTTTTGAAACGGCATAAAGTGGTGGCCATTTCGGGAATTGATACGCGCCGTCTTGTGCGTCATATCCGAGAACGAGGTGTGATGAATGCCATAATTTCATCGGTAGATTTGGACGATGAACGTCTGGTCGAAAAAGCACGCCGTGTGCCTTCTATGGATGGATTGGAGTTGGCAAGCCGTGTTTCTACGGCCACTGCCTATGATTTTTGTAGCGGACAGGGGCCACGTATTGCGGTTTTTGACTTTGGGTGCAAGTTGAATATTTTACGTTCTTTTCAAAACCGGAACTGCACCGTAAGAATTTTTCCGCATGATACGCCGTTGACCGAGGTTTTAGATTGGAAGCCGGAGGGCTTGTTTTTCTCGAATGGCCCCGGTGATCCAAGGGCAATGCCAGAGCAAATTAGGGTGGCTCAAGCGGCTGCCCAGACGGGAATCCCGATGTTTGGCATTTGTCTCGGACACCAAGTGATGGCACTTGCAAGCGGTTTGGAGGTCTATAAGATGTATGTGGGGCATCGCGGTGCAAATCATCCGGTTAAAAATCTTGTTTCGGGGCATGTAGAGATTTCGACGCAAAATCATGGCTTTGCAGTAGATAAAGCCTCTATCGTCAAAAATATCGCCGATATTACGCACATCAATTTGAACGATCAGACGGTGGAAGGACTACGCTTCCGTCAATTTAAAGGCTTCTCCGTCCAATATCACCCCGAAGCATCCCCCGGCCCGCACGATAGCCAATACCTGTTCGACCAATTTTTGGCCGATATTACAGATGTGAAAATGAAAACCGGTGTGGCTTGAGTAAATGCGGTATAAGTGCCTTAAACATAGTAGAACATAAAAGATTAGTTACATAAAATGCCAAAACGTACCGACATTAATAAAATCCTGCTCATCGGTTCCGGCCCCATCATTATTGGTCAGGCATGTGAATTTGATTATTCAGGAACCCAAGCCTCGCGTTCACTCAAAAAAGAGGGTTACGAGGTGATTTTGGTCAACTCGAATCCGGCCACCATTATGACCGATCCCATGACGGCAGATCGGATTTATTTGCAGGAATTGACGCCAAAGTCCATCAAAAAAATCTGTGAAACAGAACGACCAGATGCGGTTTTACCCACCATGGGTGGTCAAACGGCCTTGAATTTGGCGAGGACACTCCATCATGAAGGGTTTTGGAAAAAAATGGGCATTGAGATCATTGGAGTGGATATTGATGCCATAGACATCACCGAAGACCGTCAACAATTCCGAAACCTGATGGAAAAAATCGGGGTAGATCAGGCAAGAAGCCGTGTCGCCAATTCTTTGCTCGAAGCCAAAGAAATTACGCAAGAACTGGGGGGAATTCCCGTGGTGATTAGGCCCAGTTTTACGTTGGGTGGAACCGGTGGGGGTATTGTTTGGACACAGGAAGAATTTGACCGCAAGGTGATTCGTGGTCTGGAAATGTCTCCCGTACACGAAGTTTTGATCGAAGAGTGTATGTTTGGTTGGAAAGAGTATGAATTAGAGCTTCTTCGCGACGCTAATGACAATGTGATCATCATCTGTGGTATCGAAAACTTAGACCCGATGGGCGTTCATACGGGCGATTCATTAACGGTGGCGCCTACACAAACCCTCTCGGACAAAGATTTTCAGCGAATGCGTGATGCCGCCATTCGGATGATGCGCTCCATCGGGACATTTGCGGGCGGGTGTAATGTGCAATTTGCCTTTGAGCCGCACGCTGGTCGGATGATCGCGATCGAAATCAATCCGCGTGTTTCCCGTTCTTCGGCTTTGGCCTCAAAAGCTACGGGCTATCCCATTGCGAAGGTGGCTTCTAAATTGGCCATTGGTTATACCTTGGATGAATTGCCAAATGACGTCACGGGAACAACTTCGGCGTGCTTTGAGCCAAGTATTGATTATGTCGTAACCAAAGTTCCGCGCTTTAATTTTGATAAATTTGAAGGTGCTGACGAGGTGTTAACTACACAAATGAAGGCCGTTGGCGAGGTGATGGCCATCGGGAGAACCTTCGCGGAATCGCTTCAGAAGGCTTGGCAAAGCATGGAAATTGGCCGTGCTGGTTTGGGTGCAGACCGAGAAGAGCCGAGCCGCAACATGATCCGTTCTCGGTTGCAAAAGCCTTATTGGGACAGCACGTTGCAAATCCGTTCTGCGCTGAAGATGGGGGCTTCGGTAGAGGAAATTGCAGACATCACCAAAGTGGACAAGTGGTTCTTGTACCAAATCCGGAATTTGGTGGACATGGAAAACGAAATTTCTCGCCATCACCTCCAAACTTTGCCCTTAGACTTGCTCAAAAGGGCCAAGCAAAATGGTTTTTCTGACATTCAATTAGCGTTTTTGCTTCAAGGCGTAATCTCGGAAAAAGAGGTAAGGCAGCACCGGAAACAATTTGGCATAGCGCCGGTCTTCCAGTTGGTGGATACTTGTGCGGGTGAGTTTCCGGCACAAACTCCATATTTTTATTCTACTTATGCCGATGAAAGCGAGTCTGCTGTTTCGTCACGAGAAAAGGTCATCATCATCGGATCTGGGCCAAACCGTATTGGTCAAGGCATCGAATTCGACTACTCGTGCGTTCATGCGGTTTTGGCGGCGAAGGAAAGTGGATACGAGGCTATCATGATTAATTGTAACCCCGAAACGGTTTCTACGGACTTCGACATTGCAGATAAATTGTACTTTGAACCTGTGTTTTTTGAACGTGTGATGGATGTCATTGAGCATGAGAAGCCACTTGGGGTCATCGTACAAATGGGTGGACAAACCGCTCTCCGGATTTCTCGTCAACTCCATGAAGTGGGTATTCGGATTTTGGGTACGTCATACGAAAACATGGACTTGGCGGAAGACCGAGGGCAGTTTTCACGACTGTTGAAGCAGCTCGAAATTCCCTATCCGCCCTTCGGTGTTGCACATTCTCCAAGCGAAGCGGCAGTAGTTTCCGAAACCATTGGGTATCCAATCTTGGTGCGCCCAAGTTATGTTTTAGGAGGGCAAGGAATGCGGATTGCCATCAACAAAGAGGAAGTGCGGGAATATGCACAGCGCATTTTTGATATTTTCCCCGACAACGAATTGCTCTTAGACCTCTTTCTTGAAGGTGGAACAGAGATTGATGTTGATGCACTTTCCGACGGCGAAGACGTGCATATCTGTGGCATTATGCAGCAGATTGAACCCGCAGGCGTACACTCTGGCGATTCTACCGCAGTCTTACCGCCCTTCTCACTCAAGCCACATGTCATCGAAACGATCGAATCCTATACACGATCCATTGCACGAGCGATGAAGGTGATTGGCTTGGTGAACATCCAAATGGTGGTCAAAAAAGACCATGTTTATGTCATCGAGGCAAATCCTCGTGCAAGCCGGACGGTTCCGTTTGTAGCCAAAGCAACAGGCGTGCCCATCTCAAATTATGCAACACGGCTCATGTTGGGCGAAAAACTAAATGCCTTCCGCAAAGCGGGCTTATTGGCCTCAAAATTAGAAGGTTTTGCCATCAAAGAACCCGTTTTCTCATGGGATAAGTTTCCAGAGGTTTCTAAGGAATTAGGCCCGGAGATGAAGTCAACAGGCGAGGCCATTGCATTTATTGATGAGCTCTCGGACGATCACTTCCAGAAGCCATATGAAATGCGGAATTTATACTTGAAACGCTAATGTTCACATTTGATGCGATTGAAAATGGGCTGTTCTCTTGTGGGCAGCCTTTTTTGGTAAAGTGTGTTTCGTGTGATAAGGCACACACATCAAGCACCTCAAACGCCGCATTAATCCCAAACCCTAAAAGTTAGGTAATAGATATTTTCATTTTAGAAATTAGCGTTTTAGTAGATTTATTTAACTCGTTTATGACATATTCTTTGGGGTTAAACTGTATTTTTTTGATTGCTTTAAGATGC
>JAFLBZ010000018.1 GCA_017303715.1 Rhodothermia bacterium
TTAAAGAAGATTTTGCAGAACTGTTAACCCATGATTCCTACTTAATCCAATTAAGATTATTGGTTGGAAAGTCGAGGACAAAATTGGAGAAAGTATTGCAGGTTTTTAGCCCTGAATATAAGACTTCGGACAATCACCAAGTAAATTTTAAAGGTGATTTAAACGAGCCTTTGGTAAAAAAAATAGTCGCCCGATTGGAAAGAGCAATGGCAAGTGAGGAGATACGAGAAAAAATGGATGTTGAAGATGAAATAGACCGCATATTTGAACGAGAGTTGGCAAAGTTGGCTTCGGAAAAAGACAAGATTATTGCAGCCAAAGACCAAGCTTTAGAAGTTGAGCGGCAAAAAGCAGAAGTTGAGCGGCAAAAAGCAGAAACCGAACGACAAAATGCAGAAACCGAACGACAAAAAGCAGAAACCGAACGACAAAAAGCAGAAACCGAACGACAAAAAGCAGAAACCGAACGGCAAAAAGCAGAAATCGAACGGCAAAAAGCTGAAACCCTACTTAAAGAATTGGCGGAATTGCGCAAGCAAATAAAAAAAATAAAACCTGCTCGTTAACCACAGACAAGTCGGTAGAGGAAGCACACGTCTTTAGGTGAAACCAGTTCAGGATTAGACATCAATCCACAAATAGCGCATACATATATTTAGCCAGCCTTTAACTTAAAAGGATTTTAATGCTTTAACGTGTTTTATCGATTAATCAAGTGGAAGCCTACAAAAGCCAGTCTCGGCCTCAAGAGCGTCATGTAAGAACTCAAAGGATTGTGTAAATTCTGTGATATTACAAGGGTTTGATCTACTTTTTAATGTTTGGCATAGCTCCGTAGGGGCGGTATCTTAATAGAAATCGGTTTTCAAATGTACAACAAAGCCCAGTAGGGGTGGCCTTTACATGTCGAGGAATAGCTGCCAAAGCCATGTATGTTGGCTGAATGTAGCCGAAGTCCGGTAGCTGAGCTATCCGGCGGATTTTCCTACGGGTCGCCCTACCATTATTGAACAACACATCATGCTATTAAGATAGAAGCGACCTCAATATCAAGTTTTAGAAATAACAATCCTGAATGGCTGTTGTTGGAAGTGCTACTGAAAACGATTTTGTGTAAATGATTTAAAATTAATAACTTGGGAAGCGTTTTTATTTTTGTTTGGAACATCTTTTTGGTGTTTTGTGCGTTCAGGTCTGGAATCGGGGTTTAGCCTTGGCAAAGACCCTATGTGTATGTTCCGCGAAACAAAGTAAGATAATCCCATTTTTTCCGTACCCTCTTTACCGCTATTCGCAAGACTCGTAGGCTTCTCCCTCTGAAAAACAAAACAATCAAATCAGTGGCTTGACCTGACGAAAAAACAGTTGCGCCAACACCTTAAGCATGTGATCACCCGATTGGGCAAGATCCGTCGTGCGCCGAAGCCTTTGATCTGGCAAACAGGTGCATAAAGTGGAAATTCTCGAAATTGGATTGATCAGTACAGAGCATTGATGTACTTTCCGGCCAAACTTTATCCGTATGGCAGTACGTTCGCGCTTTAAAATGTTCTCCGATCCGGTACACGGGTTTATCTCCGTGCCCAAAGGGTTGATTCTTGACTTGGTGGAAACGCCAGAAGTACAGCGTCTGCGCCGTATTCGGCAATTGGGCTTGGGACATATGGTTTTCCCAAATGCCGAGCACAATCGGTTTGGACATGCGCTGGGGGCAATGGCCTTAATGGTGGATGCCTTGCAACATCTTTCCGAAAAAGGAACGCCTATCTCTAAAAAAGAAGCTGAGGCCGCGATGGTCACTGCACTCTTGCACGATGTGGGACATGGGCCATTTTCACACACCTTAGAACATGTTTTCTTTGAGGACTTCCACCACGAACAAATGAGTCGTGCATTAATGAGTGACCTAAACATTCGGTTTTCTGGACGGCTACAACGGGCGCTTGAGATCTTTGATAACCAGTACGAGCGCCCATTTTTTCATCAGCTCATTGCCAGTCAGTTGGATATGGATCGTTTGGACTACCTCCGGCGGGATTCCTTTTTCACGGGTGTAGCCGAGGGAGTAATTGGTGTTGAACGGATCATTAAAACCATGCGGGTGCATCCTTTGGCGGGAGGAGAAGACGCACGATTGATGGTTGAGCGTAAGGGACAATATGCAGTAGAGAATTACTTGATAGCCCGTCGTTTGATGTATTGGCAGGTGTATTTACATAAAACCGTTATTGCATCCGATTTTGTCTTAAAAGCCGTCATCGCATATGCTCGTTTAAAAGAAATTAAGCCTATTTCGCCTGCACTTGCTTTCTTTCTAAAACGCGAACTCAAAGGTGAGTCGGTTGGTGATCCCTTGGTGCGACAACAATTTTGTGCATTAGACGACACAGATGTTGAATTTAGTATTAAACAATGGGTACACGCGGAGGATGTTATTTTGGCAGACCTTGCCGAGCGCTTTGTTCACCGTCGCTTGGTGCGGGTTCATTTTAGTGAAAAGCCTTACACCTTGAGCCAATTAGAAGCGGTTAAAGAACGCATTATCGAATGGCTGATGCGGGTGAAGCAGCTTTTGCGTAACGAGGCTGAAAACGTACTACCCTTCTATTTTGAGTACCAATCTGTTCGGGTGAAGGGCTATGGAAAAGTGACGGATACGATACAAGTTGTAGATCGGAACGACAACGTGGTTGAGTTATCGGCGATTGCCGATAACGTAATTGTGCGTGCCCTATCCGAGCCGCAAGACAAATGGTACCTCGCCTATCCTAAAGAAGTGGATCTGGTGGACGTTTGACCATAAATATACCTGTATGGTTGCCAAAGGGCTTAGACCCGTAAAGGCTCGGAACCCAAAGTGGATGCACGGCGAAGCGCATGAACCAAGTGCGTATAGTCTGGCCACTGTTTTTGATTGATTTCATACACTTCTTGCCCTAAGTTTACATGGAATTGATGGTCATTTTTTATTGAAAAACCCGTTACCAACAAAGGGATGCCATCAAGTTTATTACAAACTTGCCAGATGGTACGAACATGGGCAATATCTCCTTCTATCACCAATTCTGCGGGGTTACGATGTACATAGCCCGTTAACCAAGCATACATACTTATGCCGCCGATACCCAAACCACCAAGTAAATACCATAGGCCATCAGCACCTTGGAGCGCTGAAAGCAAGGTGAACAGCATGAGCGTACCCATCCACCCAAGCCAAATCGGCAGCCAAAGGGATTGTGTCGCAACCAAATGTGAACCTCCATCCACAAAGAAAATGGATCTGAAGACAAGCGGTATTGGAGAAGTTGCTAAAGATGAATCCATGAGTGAATAAGGCTGCATTCACCTCAATCGTTGGGTAGAACAGAAAAGTTCCGTCAAATGGTGGAGCCGCCGTGAATTATACTAATATCAGGGATGATTTGTGACCATAGAGAAGACGAATGCGGCAAGAAATAAACATTCATCTTCTAAATTCCTTAAATCCATGTTACAACTATATAAAAAAATAGCTGTCTATCTTTTATTTGCGTTAATAAGTGCTTTTAATGGCGCTTTTTCGCAAAATATGCCCGCTCAAATGCAACTTACCAATGGTGGAACTATGCTCAAAACTGGGGGGAAAGATTTGGGGGGCTTGTATGACGAATCCATCATTAGGACGGTTGAACTGACGTTTGCGGAATCGAATTGGTGGACCTTGCTTACGCAAAATTATTCCACGAAAACAGACCTGATGGGTACAATGACCGTTGATGGCCAATCTTTTCAGAAAGTTGGGGTGCGGTTTAAAGGGCAGACCTCATACAATACGGGTACTTCACAAAAAAAATCATTTAACATCACCTTAGATGCACAAATTGCAGACCAAAACTGGCTCGGTTACAAAACCTTGAACTTGAATAATGCCTTCGAAGACAAATCGTTTATGCGTGAGGTGCTCTACCTCAAACAAATTCGTAAACACATTCCAGCCGCCCAAGCCAACTACGTACAACTCAAAATTAATGGTGCAGACTGGGGCATTTATGCAAATGTCCAGCAGTTAGACAAACAGTTTATTCGTGAATGGTTCCAAAATGACAATGGAACTCGTTGGCGTGCCGATGTCACCACAACTGGAACAGGTGGACCGGGTGGGCCTCCGGGAGGTGGTTGGGGAGACGGAACGGCAGCCGTCAACTATCTTGGATCTGATACGACAGCCTATCAAAAATATTATACCCTAAAGTCCAGTACCCGTAGTAAACCTTGGGAAGATTTGGTACAAGCGACGGATGTTCTCAATAATACCGCATCGGGTAGCCGTGAGGCCAATTATCCAAATGTACTCGACATTGACCGTATCCTCTGGCATTTGGCAAGCGAAGACTTATTTTCGGATGATGATAGCTACATCTACAAAGGAAAAATGGACTATTATCTGTATTGGGATAAAGAAACAGGTCGGTTATTATCGCATGAGTATGATGGAAATAGTGTTATGAAATCGAGCACGGCCACATGGAGTCCGTTTTATAATGAAACCAAGGTGAATTACCCGCTCATGAACAAAATTCTGGCGGTTCCAGCCTATCGACAACGGTATTTAGCGCATCTTCGGACGCTCATGAAAGACGCTTTTGATCCGGTGACTATTGGTGCTCAAATAGATTCCTACTTTAACTTGATCAAAGACCCCATTAATGCTGACCCCAAAAAGTTGATGACGTATAGTGCGTTTACCAGTGAAATACAGGTACTTAAAAACTTTGTAACTGCTCGTCGTACTTCGTTGCTTTCAAATTCCGAGGTTAATCGAACGGGCATTACCCTTTCTAATGCAGTCGTTACCTCCGATTTGGGGGCGGGAAAAGCACCTGCTCCGCTCAAGCCTGCTCAGGTTACCGTACAAGCAGCCGGAAATACCCAAACGGTGAAATTGTATTTTGGCAGTGGCTTACATGGTAGGTTTTCACAAGCAACCATGTATGACGATGGGCAGCATAATGATGGCGCAGCAGGTGATCTGGTTTTTGGTGCAGAAATTCCGGGATATGGCGCTGGTTCATATGTCCGATACTACTTTGAGGGTATTGCACAAGATGGCTACAATACGGCAACCTATTTACCTGAAGGGGCGGAACACGAGGTCTATGTGTATCAAGTGGCCGTACAAGCCGTTTCCGGTACAACGGTTGTTATCAATGAATTGATGGCCCAAAACACGAATACCGTCGCGGATGAGGTCGGGGAATACGAGGATTGGATTGAACTATTTAATACAACCGCTAATCCAGTTGACTTAAGTGGCTATTTTTTAACGGATAAAGCAGATAACCTTGAGAAATGGACTTTCCCTTCGGGTTCCATCATTCCAGCGAATGGTTATATGATTGTTTGGGCAGATGAGAACGGCAGCCAAGGGGCACTGCACGCAAATTTTAAACTTTCTGCATCTGGAGAAGCGGTTATTCTGTCCGATCCAGCTAAGCAAGTGGTAGATCAAGTGACGTTTGGGGCGCAAGAAGCCAATAAAAGTTATGCCCGTAACCCCAATGGTACAGGACCTTTCGGGATTCAAACCGCAACCTTCAATAAGGATAATACCAGCATCACGGCCATACAAAACGAGCCACTTTCGCGCTTTGAATTGGATGCCTATCCGAATCCCGTCCACGATCAACTGAATGTTTGGGTGAAGTCAACCTCCAATAAACCCATTGCGCTAAAGTTATATAATGTGTTAGGACAAATGGTTTGGGAAGGCGAAACACAAGATCGCCTTATGGTGAATGTGGCACATTTGCCGTCAGGTTTGTATATCCTTAAAAGCCCCACACATCAGCAAAAAGTGTTGGTAGTGCGGTAAAATGCTTAACCAGCAGGAAAAAGGGCGAATCTTTTTGGGTTCGCCTTTTGTTTTTGATCAATGGGTTAAAATTCTTTTGCCCTTGAAGTACCGGAATTACGATCTTAATCCCCATGTTACCACATAATACCTTTTTAAGCACACAAACCCCAGACCTTTCCCGAAACATTGTTGTTTTGGGATCAACTGGCTCTATTGGAACCCAAACCCTTGAAATAGCGGGTCTTTTTCCAGATCAAATCAAAATCATTGCCCTTACAGCGGGTAAAAATGCCGACTTACTGATAGAACAAGCCAAAACTTTTCTACCCGAAGTTGTGGTCATTGGAGATGAGTCCCTGTTTTCCTACGTTCGGGAGGCCCTCAAAGAAACGTCGGTTAAGGTATTGGCAGGCAGCAAGGCCATAGAAGAGGCTGCCACACAGCCTAATGCAAATATGGTGGTTGCTGCAATGGTAGGATATGCTGGACTTGCGCCGACTGTTGCGGCGATGAATGAGGGTAAGGATATTGCTTTGGCCAATAAAGAAACTTTGGTCGTGGCCGGAGAATGGATTACGGCGCTTTCTCGAAAAACAGGTGCAGCCCTCTTGCCTGTTGATTCCGAACATTCCGCCATTTTTCAGTGCCTTTTGGGTGAGCCGGAAGAAGCCATAGAATCGTTAATACTCACCGCCTCCGGAGGACCTTTCCGAACCCGCGAGATCGCTGATTTTGCCAATATCACCAAAGCCGAAGCCCTTAAACATCCGAATTGGGACATGGGCGCCAAAATCACCATAGATTCGGCCACGATGATGAATAAAGGCTTGGAGGTGATCGAGGCCCGATGGCTGTTTAACATCAGCCCCGATAAAATCCAGGTGGTGGTGCATCCCCAATCCATCATCCATTCGATGGTTATGTTTCGAGACGGCTCCACAAAAGCACAATTGGGCGTGCCAGACATGAAGATCCCGATTCAATACGCGCTTTCTTTCCCAAATCGTTGGCCTGCGCCGCACAATCGCTTGGATTGGGCACAAATCAGGTCTTTAGATTTCGATGTGCCGGACGTTGAGAAGTTCCCGTCGTTGCGTTTGGCATTTGAGAGCCTGAAAATGGGTGGAACTGCTCCAGCCGTCTTGAATGCTGCCAATGAAGTGGCCGTAGGTCTATTTTTACGGGAAGCTATTCGGTTCGTGGATATACCAGTCTTCATCGAGCGAGCACTCTCCCATATTGCGCACGAAGATTGTCCGAATTTAGAGGTGCTTCGTTCTGTGGATTCTGAAACAAGACGATTTGTTGAGGAACTTGTTTAGACATTGGTGCATTTTATTCCCGCCTTTCGTATTTTCCGACGTTTTAACAATCATTTATAAAGTTCATGCAGGATATCTTGAGTTCATTAGGCCCTATCGGGAATGTATTAACGTACATCTTTTGGGTGGTTCTGGCGCTGTTTATTTTGGTGCTGGTTCACGAAATGGGGCATTTCCTTTCCGCAAAAGCCTTTGGAATGCGTGTTGAACGCTTCTCTATTGGTTTCCCGCCTAAAATTATTGGCAAGCAAATCGGCGAAACGGAGTATGTCATTGGGGCGACACCTTTAGGGGGGTATGTCAAAATCTCTGGCATGATAGACGAGAGTATGGATACTGGATTTGTGGAAGGTGTGCCGGAGCCTTGGGAGTTTAGGGCGAAGCCCGTTTGGCAAAAAATGGTAGTTATCACGGCAGGTGTTATTTTTAACATGATTCTCGCAATCGTCATTTTTTCGGCATTAAAATTTAGCTATGGTGAACCTTATATCCCGATCGAAGAAATTGCGCAGTTTTCTGTTGAGGAGGGTTCCTTGGCCTATGAGATGGGGCTTAGAACGGGGGATCGAATTGTTGCTGTGAACGGGAAACAGGTTAAACGCCATACGGATATTCTGAATATCGGGGTCTTAATGGCTGAAAGTCCTAACATCACCGTCAACCGTGCCGGAAAAAAAATAACCTTAAATGCACCTCCGGCCATTGTCTCTAAATTGTCTAAGGCGCAAGGAAATTTTGGCATTACCCCCTATTTCCATTCTCGTATTGGCGAAGTGGCCCCAGACTTGCCCGCAGAGAAGGCCGGCCTAAAAGCAAAAGATAAAATTGTGGCCATCAATGGCCAGCCCATCCGCTTTTGGGAAGAAATGACCGACGCTATCAAAAAATCTCAAGGTAAGCCCTTAGACCTGAAGTGGGTTCGTGCCGCCAAAAATGGGGTAACAGATACGCTCTCCGCAACCGTCACACCTAAAAAAGAAGGTGGAAGCTATATTTTAGGGGTTGGGCGTTCAGCTACGGCAATAGAGAACTTCTCCGTTGGAGGGGCTATTGCTGCCGGAACCCGCGAGACGTGGCTAAATGCAACAGGAACGTTACAAATGTTCAAAAAACTGATCATGGGTCAAGAAAATGTGCGGGATGCGCTTGGCGGGCCAGTAATGATTGCAAGAGAAACCAAGCGTGCAGCTGACCAAGGCGCTTATTCTTTCTGGCGAATTGTGGCCTTGCTTTCCGTTACCCTCGCCGTTGTAAACATCTTGCCTATTCCAGCCTTAGATGGCGGACACTTGGTCTTTTTGATCTACGAGGCCATTGCACGAAAAGAACCCTCAGCACGCTTCCGCATGATTGCCCAACAAGTAGGCATGGTTCTGCTTCTCGCATTGATGGTTTTCTTGGTATTTAATGATGTCTTACGCATTTTATAATCCAAAAGACCTTATCTTCTCTTGATTAAAGCTCCTGCTTTGGGTTTTTTGAAGCAGGAGTTTTTGTTGAAAGCAATGTAAGACTTCCGTTTAGGAAGGTATAAAACATGGAAACCGAAGTTATACGTCTGTCGAAAACGGAACAGACCAAAGAAGACCGAGAGCGCCAACAGCTCTTGAAAAAACAAGGCGAAATTCCGGAACACATTGCCATTATTATGGATGGAAATGGCCGATGGGCAAAAAAACAAGGCTGGAAACGTGTTTTTGGCCATAGAGAAGGCATTAATTCCGTGCGCGATATTACCGAAGCATGTGCGCAGTTGGGCGTGAAATACCTGACGCTCTATACCTTTAGTACCGAAAACTGGAACCGCCCTCAAGAAGAAGTACGGGCTTTGATGGAACTTTTGGTGAATACCATTCGAAAAGAAGTGCCTGTTTTGGACAAAAACAACATCCGTGTTAATACCATTGGCGATCAAGAAGCCCTCCCACCGCTTGCTCGGAAAGAAATGGATGAAGCCATCGAAATCACCCAAAAGAATACCGGAATGATGTTAACCTTGGCGCTCTCTTACAGTGGGCGTCAGGAATTGGTGGAGGCTACCCAGAAAATTGCACAAAAAGTGGTCAATGGAACGCTTCCGCCTGAAAGCATTAATGCAGAGGTGATCTCAGCACACCTTTATACCGCCCTGATGCCGGATCCATCTCTGATGATCCGTACTGGTGGCGAAATGCGGGTCTCTAATTTTCTGCTTTGGCAAATTGCTTATACCGAGTTTTTTATCACCGAGACGTATTGGCCCGATTTTCGTCGTGCCGCTCTCTATGAAGCCATAGCGGCATTCCAACAACGTGACCGACGCTTTGGCGGGGTGAAAAACTGAAAAGTGAAGGATGCAATATTTCAAACAATCTCACCGTTATTTACCCGATAACCGCGCTACATACTTTGCCTCTTCGGTTATTGTATTTGACTCCCTCTTAGGTTAATGATCTAGAAACACCCAGTTGTATGCTCAGAATTTATAGTGGTTTAGTGTTGAGCCTTTGTGCTTTGATGAACGTGGTTGTTGCGCAAACACCACAACCAGAACAGAAATATCGGATTTTAGGGATTACCGTCGAAGGAACAAACGACGAAAATACCCGACGTGTCGTATCACAGTCAAGTGGTCTTGCCGTTGGGCAAGAGGTGACCATCCCCGGAGACGAGAAGTTTTCCGACGCGGTTCGGCGGCTGTATCGCTTAGGTTCTTTTTCCGACATCTCTATCGTGGCCGAACGTATCATAGACCAAGGCGCGTTTTTGATTATTCGGGTAAAAGATGAACCGTTATTGGGCGAATATGCCATAACGGGGGTGCGCAAGTCGCAAAATGACGAACTCCGCAAGAAAATTGATCTGTTGCGCGGACGTCCTGTCAAACCCTCCGATGTAGCCGTTGCGCGTCAACGCATAGTGGATCATTTCCAAGCAAAGGGGAATAAACTTGTAAAAGTTGAGGTCGAGACCAAGCAAGGAACGGATGGCCGTAAGAATTTGACGTTTAAAGTAGAAAGAGGCCCAACTTTGGAGGTTCAACAAATTGAAGTTGTTGGGAATACATCCATTTCGAGCGCCCGTATCAAACGAAAAATGAAAGATGTCAAGGAAGATAAGTGGTGGCGCTTTTTCAAAAAGAATACCTTTAATCGTGATAAATTTGACGAAGCATTGGGTAAAGTGGTGGCCATGTACACGGAAAGAGGTTTTTATGCGGCACACGTCGTGAAGGACTCTGTTTATGTCGTCTATAATGAAAAAGGTAAACCCGGCCTCAATGTGCGCTATGTCCTAGACGAAGGGCCAAAATACCACATCCGTAAATTAGACTGGAACGGCAATACAGTCTATACCGATGACCAGCTTTCGGCAGCTTTGGGGCTTCAGAAGGGTCAACCCTATAATTCCAAACGGTTAGAACAGAATTTGTACATGACCAAAGAAGGTTCGGATGTATCGAGCCTCTACATGAACCGAGGGTATATGCAATTTCGGGTAATGCCAGAGATTACTCAAGTTCCCGGAGACTCCTTAGACTTGGTTTTTGATCTGTTCGAGGGTGATGTTTTCCGTTTTGGCCAAATTAATATTGCGGGTAATTCCAAAACCAAAGACCATGTCGTCCGAAGAGAATTAAACACCGTACCCGGCTCCATTTTTAGCCGTAGCGACTTGATTGATAGCTTAAATAGGCTTTCACAACTTAAGTACTTTGACCAACAAAAACTTTATGGAGCCGATGCCATTGGGCAAAACATTGATCCAGAAAAGAAAACAGTGGATATCACCTACAACCTTAGTGAAGTCAGTACCGACCAACTCCAGTTCTCTGGTGGTTGGGGTGGTTCTACAGTAGGCCTTATTCTACAACTTGGGGTTACGTTCAATAACTTCTCTATTCAGAATACCTTCAATAAGAAAGCTTGGAAACCGTTGCCCGCCGGAGACGGTCAACAATTTGCGGTAAGTGTACAAGCCAGCGGACGCTCCTACCAAAGCGGGAGCATCTCGTTCACCGAGCCTTGGTTTAAAGGCAAACCCCGTCCGATCGGTCTTTCCGTTTCTTATAACCGTTATAACCTTAATGCCTTGCGGTATAGTTCGTATTATGGTTTGCCGGTTGAGGAAGAAGAGACGACGGATAAGCGTGAGTTTTCTACCATCTCCGCTCAAGGTTCCTATGGACTTCGCCTCGCGTGGCCAGATCCATACTTCCAAACCTCTTCGGCCTTGGCCTATCGGCGGTACAATGTAAACTTTACGGGCGTTACCTCTTATTATGGGCTTCCGGTGGGTATAAACCAAGAAGTCTCCTTCACACAAAGCTTGTCGCGAGATACGCGGTTTCCGGCCATCTTCCCACGCGAGGGTTCAAGTGCCGTCCTTTCAGTCTCGGTTGCACCACCTATATCCAACTTTATCCAGTACCATAAGTGGAACTTTAAGAGCAATTACCTGATTCCGATTACCGGTGGGCTTTCCTTCTCCGCATCTGCGGACTTTAGCTACGTTGGCTCCTTAAACAGTAAAAAACCTAACTTTGGGCTGTTCCAAGTGGGTGGTGGGCCAATGGATTCGCAATACAACTATGATTTTGGAACGGAACGTGTCTTTTTGCGGGGTTACCCCCTTTCCACCATCACCTTGTTCCAATCGGATGGGTCTCGTATAGGTGGGAGTCTGTTGAATAAATACACCACCGAATTGCGCCTTTTGGCTGTTCGTTCCCAACAGTTTACCTTAGAGCCTTATGTGTTTTTTGATGCGGCGAATGTGTATGATGGCTTCAAGGCATGGAGTCCGTCTAATTTGTATCGCTCGCTTGGCGTGGGGGGGCGTATTTTCTTGCCTATTCTCGGAATGGTAGAAGTAAGCTATGGACGTAACCTGGATCCCTTTATTGATGGAACAAGCATGAATAAAGGAAGTTGGAGGCCGCAATTTACCATCGGTGGAAGTTTCTAAACCGACTTATACCCCATAATCTTTTATTTCTTTTCGTGAAACAATGCGGCGCTCTCGCTCCCCAAGCCGTATCTTTCATTCTCTAAACAACATGAGCCATGAACAAAAGATTTTTCTCGGTTGTATTTGTCGCCTTGTTGTGCGGCACGAGTGCAGTATTTGCACAGCAGAAAATTGCATATATCCGCTCCGAGTTTATCTTGGGTAAATTACCGGAGTATGCCAGTGTACAACAGAAACTAGACCGCCTGACCCAAGACTGGGAAGGGGAGTTGCGCCGTAAAAAGCAAGAAAATGATGAACTTTTTCGAGAATACCAAGCACGCGAACTGCTCTATACGCCGGAAAATAGGAATGCAAAACGCCAAGAAATCATCGAAAAAGAACGCGCCTTAGAAGACCTGCGCAGACGTTACTTTGGCCCTGAAGGTGAGTTGTTTAAGCAGCAAGAGAACTTGATGAAACCCATCCAAGAAAGGGTTCTTACCGCAGTTGAAAAAGTTGCACAACGCGAAGGCTATGATTATGTCTTCGATAAAAACGGCGAATTTGTCTTTGTCTTCACAAAAGATCAATTCGATTTAAGTGAACTTGTCCTAAAAGAGTTGGGCATTGATGTACGTAATATTAATACCCAAACCCGACCCAATAGGGACTAAAAGACCAGCATACCATAACCCTAATCTTTGATAAACCAAAATCATGAATCACATTAAAAAGGCATTCTTTGTACTCATTTTGTTCTTAGGGGTTTGCCAGTCCCTTGTTGTAGCACAGTCTTTGAAAATAGGATATACCGAACCCGGACTTATTTTGACCCAAATGCCAGAATATCGTCTGGTGTTGCAAAAATTAGATGCCGAATACCAAATCGGAGATGCGGAAATACGGCTTAAAGCCCAAGAGTTCCAAACCAAGCTGGATGATTACCAGCGCAAGGCTGCATTTATGTCCGATTCTACAAAGGCACAAACCGAACGCGAGTTGACGACGCTCCAAGAGACCGTGCAACAAATGCAACAAGACAAAACTCAGTTGCTTCGCCAGAAAGAAACTGAGATGATGCAACCCTTGTTTGACAAGATTACGAACGCAATCAATACAGTAGCTAAAGAGAAAAACTTAGAATATGTTTTCTCCACCCGTGTGTCGGAATCTGGCCCCGTTTTGCTTTATTCCAAAGACGAATCTGCCGACATAACCCGTGCCGTCATGGAGAAACTTGGGATAAAAATTGATCCTCCAGCGGCAAATACACCTGCTAATACAGGTAAGCCTGCAAATACGGGCGCGAAACCTGCAACTTCTGGCAATAATAAGCCTAAAAATTAACGATTTACATCGTATTCGGCTCTTCCAAATTCAGGTAGAGCCTTTTTTTTGTTGTGTACCGCATATAAATTGCCTAAATTCATCTTGGGCGATTTGAAAATCCATTACCGCCCTCTCCCACCATGTTCGATTTGAAAATCTTTCAGCCAAAGGGTTACGAAGCGCTCTTTTTTTGCGGCTTTGAAGTCATTCTTTTAATTTTTATGCAGGACAAAGCGCTTTTTTTTGCGGCATAAGGTTTAAAAAATTGAATATACTGTTGTGGCGGGTAGCGAAATAAGCTATTTTGGCCACATCTTTACCTTTAAAACCCTATTCCATTAACCTAAACATCATAACAAAGGTATGGCAACCAACACGCAAACCGCCAAAAAACCAAGTGCAGGCTTTCCGGTAGCACTCGTAATCCCTGTGATCTTTCTTATTACATGGTTGATTTACTTGTTCGTACTCGGAGACGGAAGTAACTTCCAAGGTGGCAACAACGCAAACGAACCACTACCAGGAAACTATCTTGGCGTGGTGTATAAAGGGGGCTTCATCGTACCCTTCCTTATGGGATTTTTCTTGATTGTAGTCGTAGCAATGATTGAGCGTTTCTTTACCCTAAATAAAGCAAAAGGAAAAGGCTCTATTGCTGAATTCGTACGTAAAATTCAGGCTTATTTACATGCAAACGACGTAGATGGCGCAATTGCCGAGTGTGACAAACAACGTGGTTCTGTCGCCAGTGTGGTACGTAACGGCTTGGTAAAATATGGCCAAATGCAATCAGCTAATGATTTGACGATGGATCAAAAAGTAGGCGCAATTGCTTCCGAGATTGAAGAGTCCACCTCGCTTGAGTTACCAATTCTTGAAAAGAACCTGCCAATTTTGGCCACTTTAGCACCAACTGCGACCCTTTTGGGTCTGATCGGTACGGTACTTGGGATGATCAAGGCGTTTGCCGCTCTTGCTAATGCAGGCGCTCCAGATGCAGGCGCTCTTGCAACGGGTATCTCCGAAGCGTTGATCAATACGGCTTTGGGTATCTCTACCTCGTTCTTTGCGATTATTGCGTATTCCTACTTTACCAATAAGATTGACCAAATGACGTATGGCATTGACGAAGCCAGCTTCTCGATGCAACAAACGTTTGCCAACATGAACCGTTAATCCTGACGGTTTCTCTGAACCCGTCCACATTTAACCCTAACGGATTATGCCAAAAGTCAATATTAAACGTAAGAGTACCGTACTCGACATGACGGCGATGGTGGACGTTTCTTTCCTGTTGCTTACGTTCTTCATTATGACCACCCAATTCCGTTCTCCGGAACCAATTGTGGTGGATACACCGTCTTCGATTTCGGATACCAAAGTTCCTGAAATGGATATCATGACCATCTCGGTGGATAAAGAGGATAAAATCTATTTCTCGATAGACAATCCGAAACACCGCGAGACCTTATTGGATAACATGCGTTCGAAGTATCCCCAGCTCCAGCTAAATGCGAATCAAAAGAAGCATTTTGTGTATGGAAGTTCGGTTGGGTCACCCATTAGCCAATTACCAAGCCTGCTAGACCATGCGCCAGCGGAGCACTCCAACATTAAACAGGAAGGGATTCCTACGGACTCTACCGACAACCAGTTGGGTAATTGGATCGTTCAAGGCCGTTTTGCGAACCCCAATGTTCGTATTACCATTAAGGCCGATGCAAGTGCTAAATATCCAACCATTAAAAAGGTGATCAAGACCTTAACGGAACGTAACATCAATAAATTTAACCTGATTACGGACTTGGAAGAAAAACCCAAGAACTTGTAATCTGTCCTTTTTAACCTCATAAACGTAAACAAAAATGGCAGATATAGAACCGAGTGGTGGTCAGGAAAAAGGGGGGAAGAAGCGATCTAAAAAGTTGTCCACCCGCGTTGATTTTACACCGATGGTGGACCTTGCCTTCCTCTTAATCACCTTCTTTATGTTGACGACTACGTTTGCAAAGCCTCAGGCGATGGAAATCAACATGCCAGAAAAAGAAAAACCAGGGGATCCACCACCACCAGAAGTGAAAGCCTCCACGGTAATGACGCTCCTCCTTGGGAAAGAAAACAAGGTTGTCTATTATGAAGGTCTTCCTGAAGAAGGCGCTAACACAAAAACAGAAGTGACCGATTTTGGCGCGAATGGTATTCGGAAAGCGCTCATCAAGAAAAAACAGGAAGTTGACGCACGAGAAGACAAAAAAGATAAAACACTTGTGTTGATCAAGCCTTCAGAAGAAAGCAATTACCGGAATTTGGTGGACAGCATAGACGAGATGGCCATCGTTGGCATTAAGCGTTACGCCATCATTGATATGCAGCCAGTAGAAAGAGACTTGCTCAAAAAAGCAGGTTATTAAAAACAATAAGTTAACTCTCCGTTCGTTCTATAAACAGATTACGTAATCTGTAACTATTTAACGAAACGTAAACTCAAACAATTAACATGGCTACAGTCAACCCACAAGAAGTCCCGGAACTTGTGGAGCTTATATTCGCTAACCGCAATAAAGCATATGGCGCTTATGAACTCCGTAAGATATTTCCGTCTTTTTATCGTCGTGCGGCAGTACTTGGCATTTTATTGGTGGGAACGGCTATCAGTGCACCTTTGTTGATCACCAAATTTGGCCTTAACAAAAAGGAAAAGGAGGTAAACGTAGTGGCGAAATTGGAGAATCTTCCTCCGCCACCACCGATTAACAAGAACGAGCCGCCTCCACCGCCGCCTCCGGTACCGCCTCCCCCTGTTCGCCCTACTGTTCGCTTTGTGGAGCCGGTTGTTAAGAAGGACGCCGAAGTCCGTGACGAAGAACCGCCACCCATGATCGAGGAGATGGAGAACAAAGACATCAGTACCAAAACCCAAGAAGGCGACATCAACGCCAAACCAGTGGTTGAGGACGTGGTGTATGTAGAAGCTGCACCGAAGGAAGAGGAAAAGAAAGTTGTAGAAGCACCGCCGAAGGAAGAAAAGCCGAAAGAACCGGAAATCTTCACCTTCGTAGAACAAAACCCCGAATTTCCGGGTGGGGCTGCTGCAATGAACGAATATTTGCAAACCAATATTCAATATCCAGAAATTGCCCGTCGTGCGGGAATTGAAGGGCCAGTATTCGTACAATTCGTTGTTGATGAAGCAGGCCGCATCTCTCAAGCACAAGTGGTTCGGAGTATTGGAGGTGGTTGCGATGAGGAAGCCTTGCGCGTTGTGAATGCAATGCCAGCATGGCGTCCGGGTAAGCAGAATGGTCAACCTGTAAAAGTACGTTACACGGTTCAAGTTCGCTTCCGTCTTCGTTAATCTCGCAGACCAAATATCTAAAGCCCCGTCGAATTTACCGATGGGGCTTTTATCGTAAATAAAAAGCAAGGTTATCTAAACACTTCTTACCTGATCTAGCATTGAGATCACCGCTATCTTATAGCATGATGTGTTGGCTATCCGATCCTTAAAAGACAATTATAAATTAAGACATGAGGTGAAATTAAAGAACCCAAATGGCAAAGTGTTTTGGGATAAATTAACCTTTTATTTACTTGGAAATGCCACATTTCACGCAAACAGAAGAAGAATTGGGAATCACGTATGACATGTGGTTATACGTGTTAAAGTACTTGCCAAATTTAACCGAAAGACCAAAGCGTGTATTTGAGAAATTAGTAGAAGCCGCCGAGATTGCAAAGTTCACCCCCGAAGAAAAGGAGCAATACGAGGAAAGTTTAAAATCAAATAGAGACCTCAAAAATGTGATTGAAACCGCTTTTATTGAGGGGGAAATAAAAGGGAAGATCGAAAAAAAATCTTCTTATTTCATAAATGCCTTTGAAAGAAGTAAGTTACCTTTGGCAGAAATAGCCGAAGACTTTGATGTAAGTATGGGCTTTTAAAACAAAACAAACGACACAATAAGCTATAACAAACCAATGTAAGATGGAAATTCAACGTAAGATGGAAAAGCACCCTCTAACCCCTAAGGGCAACATTTACTTTTCTGGTGACAGAGCTTATCGGATACCGATGGTAGAAAGCATTTTCTATAAATATTTTGATCAAGCTGAAAATACAAATCTTTTAATAACAAAAATTTAAAGCCTTAATTTTTGTTGTAACTTGTTGAAGTTTCGCTTTTTCCCAAAGAATATGCAAATGAAAGGTGTTTCTTTTTGTAATGTCGCAAGAATAATCAAAAACAGATTAAATAACAACATTGCGTGGAAGTCATCAGTGCATCTTCACTACTTGAATTAACAGAAAATACCTTAGATCGCGCGGTAGAGGCTTTGATTTTTGCTTCTGACGATCCGTTAACGTATGCGGTGTTTGTAGAGGTTCTTACCCGTACCATCGGAAATACAGTGTCTTTACCTGAAGAGGCGTTAGCCGCTTCCGTTATGAGGATTAATGCACGCTATGCAACGATGAACAGCGCGCTTTGTATTGAAAAATGGGCTGGAGGTTATCGAATGGCCACATCGTCGGAGGTTGCACCTTATCTCCGCGTCTTGTTTTCAACACAGACCGTACAAAAACTTTCGCGTCCTGCTATGGAGACTTTGTCGGTTGTCGCCTACAAGCAGCCGGTTACAAAACCGGAAATTGACTTTATTCGGGGGGTTAACTCGGATTACGCTGTTCGAAAGTTGTTAGAAACGGGTTTTATCGAAGTGGCGGGACGTAGCGAAGCGGTTGGTCATCCACTTTTATATACGACAACAGCCTTTTTTTTGGAGCAATTTGGTTTAGCCGATCTTTCGGGTTTACCACAACTGCGCGAAATAGAAGAGTTGCTTAAAGACCCCGCTTTTGAGTCGGAGCGGGAGGAACTGTTGAAATTAGAAAAAATTGAGGCTCACGAAGCAAAACAACCCTAAATACATGTCATCGAATAATCCAAAAATGTCCAAAAAATCTGCCGACAGGCAAAACCCCAAAGGCCCAAAACCTGATCAAGCACGTTTGTCAAGTGGTTCATCCACACAGAAGCCGATGAAACGGGTTCCGCGAAAAGGTGACAAAACCGGACAAAAACCCTTAGGTGAACCCATCTCGGAAGCGATGCGCCTCAATCGATTTTTGGCGGTAGCAGGTGTGGCTTCTCGTCGGAAAGCAGATGAAATCATTGCAGAAGGTTTTGTTACGGTAAATGGAGAACTGGTTAGGGAAATGGGTACGCTTGTGCAACCGGGGGATATCGTTGTGATGAATGGGAAAACCTTAACCCCTCAGCACTATCGGTACATCCTGCTTAACAAGCCCGAAAACACCATCACGACGGTAGAGGATGACCGAGGACGTAAAACCGTTTTGGATTTAGTGGCGTTACCTGAAAATAATGAGATCAGAATTTATCCTGTAGGTCGTTTAGACCGAGACACGGTCGGGGCACTTTTGCTTACGAATGATGGTGAATTGGCGAATCGCTTGATGCACCCACGTTATCAAATCGAGAAATATTACTTGGTAGAGGCCGATAAGAGCGTTAAACCCTCTACTTTAGAGACCTTTAAGGAAGGCATCATGCTGGAGGAAGGCTTGGCAAAAATGGATGATGCAGATTATGTGGCTCTTCCAGATCGCACCAAAATCGGTGTGAAATTACATGAGGGCAAAAACCGACAAATTCGGAGAATGTTTGAGGCCGCAGGACACGAGGTAAAGTATTTAGAGCGGGTAAGGTATGCTGGGTTGACCACCGAGGGGCTACGTCGCGGAAAGTGGAGGAATCTGACCCCTTCCGAAGTCAGGCAAATAAGACGCTCGGTTAAGTTGAGATAAAACACATGCAAATTGGCCGTAAACAAAGCACCTTATGGGTTCTCGTGTTGCTGGTTTTTGCGAGCACGATAATAGGGTGGTGGTTGCGTAGTGATCAGAAGGCGATCGAAGTGGTTCAAGATGCCTTGTCGCAATACGTGTTGACGCAGAAAACAGGTGAATCTGCATATTTCCAAGATCGGATCACCTTCTTTGAGCATCAAAAAAAACCTTGTCGTGTGGCACTACTCGGCGATTCCCTAACCGATATCGGGGACTGGGTTGAGATGGGAAGTGATCTTGGCGTGGTCAATCGTGGGATTTCAGGAGATACTATTGCGGGCTTGAAGTCAAGGCTGAAACAAAGTTTGGCATGTAAGCCGAAAAAAGTGGTGGTACTCATCGGAATCAATGATTTAATTGCGGGCGCTTCGCCAGAGCAGGTCGTGCGACAACTCAAAGAATTATTACTTTCTTTAAAATCATTGGATAGAACGTTGGTCTGGCAAACACTTCTGCCCATCCATAGCGAGAAGTTTATACGTGATACAAGCTTTGGTGCTGCCTTTAACCAGCAAATTAAACAAGTAAATCACAACTTAAAGACCTTTTGTGCCATCCATAAAATAGAAACGGTGGATGTTTATCAAGCGCTTTCGGACGAATCGGGACAACTACAAACTGGCTTTACGCATGATGGGCTTCATTTGAACGGGATAGGTTACAAGGTGTGGTTTACGGTGTTACAACCGTATATGAGGTGATACCGTATATGAGGTGATGCTTTTTGTCGTACAAAGTCGGATTTTAAAAGAAATACCGCTTCTGAACGGCAAAATGTTTTGGTAAAATTGCAAGACCATAAAGCTCAAGATGGATAAATAATTGTTTAACGATCATAAAAATTTTAACGTGATGTCGAAAATTATTGGTGAAGGTCTTACCTACGACGATGTATTGCTTTTACCGGGGCGTTCCGATGTGCTGCCTCGAAATGCAAACCTGAAAACACGATTAACCAAAAAAATCCAACTCAATATTCCATTTCTATCGGCGGCAATGGATACCGTTACGGAATCTCAAATGGCCATTGCCATTGCAAGGGAAGGTGGCGTAGGGGTTTTGCATAAAAACATGCGGATTGAGCAACAAGCCGGCGAAGTCCGACGGGTAAAACGCTCTGAAAGTGGGATGATTTTAGACCCTATTACGCTACGCCCCGAAAATACCGTAAAAGATGCTAAAGAGCTGATGGCCAAATACTCCATTGGTGGTATTCCCGTGGTGGACGAAAATCGGGTACTGTTGGGAATTGTGACCAACCGAGACTTGCGCTTCGAGCCGTCGGCAAGCACAAAATTGGGGCAGGTTATGACAAAAGCACCACTTCGTACCACTTCGGTGGGAACGTCTCTTGCAATCGCTGAGGACTTGCTCAAACAATACAAAATCGAAAAACTACCGGTTGTTGATGAGAAAGGAATCCTTAAAGGACTCATTACCTTTAAAGACATAAAAAAGAAGCAAGCACATCCATTTGCCTGCAAAGATACACATGGCCGCTTACGTGTTGGGGCTGCAGTTGGCGTAACGCCCGATACTATGGAGCGTGTTGCTGCTCTTGTTGAAGCTGAAGTGGACTTTGTGGTCGTTGATACCGCACATGGCCACTCGGTTGGCGTGATGCAAATGGTCTCAAAAATCAAAGCAGTTTATGGAACGTTAGAAGTGCTGGCTGGAAATGTGGCTACAGGTGCGGGAACCCGCGATTTGATAGAAGCTGGTGCGGATGCCGTAAAAGTGGGTATAGGACCGGGATCAATCTGTACCACACGTGTAATTGCTGGCGTTGGTGTACCGCAGTTTTCAGCTGTACTGGCGTGTGCCGAGGCCGCCGCAAGCTATGACGTACCCCTTATTGCCGATGGTGGTATTAAGCTCACGGGCGATGTCCCCAAAGCCTTGGCCGCTGGTGCAGATACGGTTATGATCGGTTCCCTCTTTGCAGGTGTGGATGAAAGCCCTGGCCATACCGTGCTTTATGAAGGACGGAAATTTAAAACCTATCGCGGAATGGGTTCGCTCGGCGCAATGAAAGCAGGAAGTAAAGATCGTTATTTTCAAGACGCAGAGGATGATATCAAAAAATTGGTTCCGGAAGGGATTGAAGGACGGGTTCCGTACAAAGGCACACTTAGCGAAGTGATTTTCCAGATGAAGGGTGGTCTTCAAGCAGCTATGGGGTATTGTGGCTGTCCAACGATTCCGGCGTTGCAGGAAAAAGCACAATTTATACGAATTACCGCATCCGGAATTCGGGAAAGCCATCCCCATGACATTATTTTAACGGAGGAAGCACCCAATTATAGCTCAAGAAGATAGCGTTTTTGCTTGTTTTGGGCATGAAAGAATTCCTACTTTAGGAATGTGTTCCAACCAACATCACCACCAGTTTTAAGACCTCCATGCTACCCGAAGCCCCACACCTGCGCGTTTTGGTGATTGCCTACTATTTCCCTCCAATGGGAGGGAGTGGCGTTCAGCGTATTACCAAATTTGTAAAGTACCTTTCCCAATTTGGTTGGGAGCCAGAAGTGCTTACTGTTGAGCCACAAGGCTATTATGCCTACGACGAAAGCCTATTAAATGAAATCCCAGATGTGGCGATACATCGAGTGGCTTCCAAAGACTTGAACCGCCTGTTCAAAAAAGGGCAAACCGTAACCATGCCCGGTGCATCGGTGCAAAAAAAGTGGGCTTGGCTTAGTGGATGGGCGATGATCCCAGACTCTAAAATTGGATGGAAGGATGATGCAGTCGAGGCAGGAAAAAAGATTTTAGACAGCAAGCGTTTCGATATGATTCTCTCCACAGCCCCACCATTTACTGCTCATTTGGTGGCTATGGAACTTAGTCAATATAGTGGTGTACCGTTCATCGCCGATTTTCGGGAGCCTTGGATGGATAATTCGCGGCTCCAAATGCCCACACAACGCCATAAACGTAAACACTTAGAATTAGAAACGGAGGTGGTGAAACATGCTTCGCGACTTGTTACCATCAATCGAGGCATAAAAGAAGGTCTTATTCAGCGTCATACCGGAGCTGGCGGCTACAATACCATCCAAATCATCTCTCACGGTTTTGATCCAGAGGATTTTCCGGTTCATGGAACGTATATGGATGGCATTATGCGCTTTGTTTATTCGGGCATGTTTTATGACGTACAAAAGCCCGATACCTTCCTTCATGCATTTCAGGACTTTATCAGCCGGAGACCAGATGCGGCTCCACATGTTTTGGCCGAATTTGTGGGTTTAACCCCAGAAGGTGGGCCGGAATTGGTGAATAAGCTCAAGTTACAAGACCATGTGGTCTTTGAAGGATATATCCCACATCGAAAGTCTGTTCAAAAAATATGGCTTGCCGATGTGCTTTGGATGACACTTGGAGATCAGCCAAATGTAGAGAAAATGTCCACGAGTAAGCTATATGAGTATTTCGGCACCCAAAAGCCCATCATAGGATTGGTTCCAGAGGGTGAGGAAGCCCAGCAAATACGTACATACGGTGCCGGTGTAGTCATAGATCCACAAGACATTCGTGCAACTTCCAACGCCATTGAGGGGTATTACGACCAATGGCGCAAACGCGCGTTACCAAGACCAGATCCGAGTTTTGTGGAACGTTTTGACCGCCGATTGCTCACCAGAGAACTTGCGAAAGTGATGTCTGGGGTGTTGATGCAAATGAATGAATATTATACCCTTTAATAATTTGGCTTCATCCGTAAAAAAAGAACAAATTCATTTCTCTTTGGCCAGTGTCCCTGAACACGCTTCGGTGATATTGGCCATGCTACAATCTTGTGCCACCTATTTTAATTGGTCACCAGACTTTTCAGAGCGCATTTTTCAAGCGGGAACGGAAGGCTTTATTAATGGGATGGAACACGGGAATGGCTATAATCCACAGAAACAGGTTTGTTTTGCGCTAACTCATTCGGAAAGCGGGGTGGAAATTGTTATTCAAGACCAAGGAAATGGGTTTAATCCTGACGCTTTACCAGACCCGCTTGCGCCAGAGAATATACTCAAAGCCTCCGGACGGGGCCTGTTTCTAATCCGTCATTGGGCAGATGAAGTCCATTTTGAGGACAATGGTAAACGCTTGGTCTTGAACTTCTATGCTGAAAATGAAGACGTGGCGTAAAATGTTTTACTTGCGGATTTTAATATATGGCATCACAGTCAATCTCTAAGGTGCCCCATTGCATATCGGTGTATAGAGCGCGGAGAATGTAGTTAAAGATTTTGTAAGGCGGGACTTTGGGTTTAGATCCGAATTTGGAAAATTTTAAGTGGGGTAAGATATAGTAATTGAAGTCTTTTTCGCTTAAATAAGTTGGAATCATAATCTGGCACATTAAGGATGAAAGTTTGACGGTTCGAGACAAATTTAATCCTTATATGTGCCAGTTTTTGTTTAACTTGGATGAGTTCAGAGGCTTGCAACCAGTTTGAAAAATAAGGACCTATCTAATGGGTCAGGACTCCCACAGGGTACGGCGTTTTTCATATGCCTCGCGGGTAATGCGTACATCCGCTACAAATTGTTCTAACTCGTGCATCAACAAGGCTTGCGGGCCATCCACAAAGGCTTCTGGCGGTTTGGGATGGAAATCCACCAGAATCATATTGGCTCCGGCAATAACCCCTTGAGCAGTAACGTGTAAGGTATCCAAAATGCCATCCGAGGATTTCTCCCGTGAACCCACCGAATGTGACGGATCTACACAGACGGGCATGCGGGTAAGTCTTTTAACAACAGGTACATGTGCAAAATCCACCATATTTCGGTGTGGGTCGCCAAAATTGGCCTTCATCCCACGCAAACAGAAAATTACATTGGCATTGCCCTCGCTTGCCAAGTATTCGGCAGCATTCAGCGACTCGGAAAGGGTAATCCCAAAGCCGCGTTTGAGCAATACGGGATGGGTTTTTTGTGATCCAACTGCTTTGAGCAATTCAAAATTTTGTGTATTTCTCGTTCCAATTTGGAGCATAACCCCAGTTGGTTGACCTGTTTTTTCTAAAGCCTCGTTAATTTCATCCACATGCCGTTCGTGGGTGACCTCCATTGCAATCACCTTGATGTCGTATTTCCCCGCCAATTCAAAAACCCAAGGCAGGCAAGCAGCGCCATGCCCTTGAAACGCATACGGATTGGTTCGGGGTTTGTATGCTCCCATACGGGTACAATTTAGGCCTAAGTCGCGGACGCCCTTCATCATCGCCTCCACATTGGTTGGGTTATCAACCGCACATAGACCAGCAAAGATGTGCAGGTTGTCTTGGTTAAATTCCACGCCGTTGTAATTAAAGCCAACCACACGTTTTTCATCTTTGTGCTTACCCAGAATCCGGTAGTCTTGAGATATTCGAACAACGCGCTCCACACCGGGTAATGCTGCGATTTGTTCAACATTTAGCTCACCGGTTTTGCCCAGTAGATAGACCTCCGTGAGTTTGTCTTGAACCCCCTCGATGGTGTGAAGTTTAACCTCGATTTTAGGAAGGCGGCTCAGGTATGAAAGTGTAACCTGATAAGCTTCTGAGCTTTCGTCAATGTTTGGATGGAGAATAACAACCATTTTATTGCAATTATATAAGGTGTTTTGGTGAGTTATTTGTATAGGCGAACGATTTTTGTTCGGCAAAATAACGGCAAGACCGCATTTTTTTTGCCAAGCATCCGCGAAATTTTACAACTTCATTTCATCTTGTTTAAAGTTTCGGAAGTTCATACCTTTATTGCGCTAATTTTTTTGTGCCCATCCAAAAGATTAACCGGACTAAATCAACAAGCTTGTTTTGTTTTTTGGAACTGCTGCACCAACCAACAACCCTCCCCAAAACCTTACAACGCTCATGCAATTACGACCTGAGATGATTGACACCCGCGTAGAGCGGCGGCTCCGTGAGTTAGAACGCTGGATTTACGAGCAACGCATTCCCATTACCGATTGGCGGCCCTCCAACCGTTGGCCCGACCATATCCCACAACCGGCGGCGGTTGCGCCCCTAACCTCCGATGTTCCGGCAGTAGATGAAACCCCCACCGATTTTGCCCAATTCCCACATGTCCATGCCAAGGCGTTCTGGGTTTCAACAACCGTTACCATCCCTGAAAAAATGGCTGGAAAGCGGGTTTTTACCCATATGAATACCGGCAGCGATGGCTTTTTGTCCGAGAGTACGGTTTATATCAATGGCCGGATTTCTGGCGGATTGGACATCAACCGGAAAGACATTTTATTGACAACCGTGGCCGAGGCCGGACAAACCTTCCGGATTGATGTAATGGTACATTCTGGCAGAATGCGCACGCCACAATCGCTTTCCGGAGCATTGGTTGTGCTGAACGAAGACATTTATCACTTCCGTTACGACCTACGCGCGGTTCTTGGCGCAGTACGCTCCTTAGACAAAGAGCATCCTACGGCCATCCGAATTTGGTACATTCTCGAACAATGCCTAAATGCCATAGATTTCCATTCAGATTATAACCGAGTGGATGTTTCGGCGGCGGCAATATTGCTTAAGGAAAAGACACAAGCTCTTCTACCGACACACCAACCGCCAGATTTTAACCTATACCTCTGTGCAAATTCGCATATAGATGTGGTATGGTTGTGGACCCTCGCTGAGACCCGCCAGAAAATGGCCCGGACGTCTTCTACTGCAGTACGATATATGGATGAATTGCCTGAATACCACTTCTCGCAAAGTCAAGCACAACTGTATGATTTTCTCCTACAAGACCATCCTGATTTGTTTGCCCTCGTACAAGACAAAGTTAAAGGTGGGCAATGGGAATTTGTGGGTGCGGCTTGGGTAGAACCGGATTGCAACATTACGGGCGGCGAGTCGTTGGTGCGACAGTTGCTTTATGGTCAAAAATTCTGGAAACAACACTTTGGCAAAACATCTCGTACCATGTGGTTGGTGGATACGTTTGGATACGCCTCTGCCATGCCACAAATTCTGCGTAAATCGGGCTTAGATACGTTTGTCACACAAAAACTTACGTGGAGCGAAACCAATCCTTTTCCCTATGGTCACTTTGATTGGGAAGGTATTGACGGTTCTCGCATCCGCTGCGTTTTTCCACAAAGCTACGTCACCCGCACTTATCCAGACGAGATGATGCAGTGGTACAAGCGTTATCCGTCTAAGGACATTGCACCGGACTTGCTCTACCTTTATGGATATGGAGATGGTGGTGGTGGGCCTGTGCGGGAGGATGTGGAATTGGGCAAACGGATGCAAGAATTTCCGGCTTATCCACGGGTTAAATTTAGCCGCGTAGAAGATGCCTTGGATGCCATTAAATCGCGTGCAGAAGCTCTTGCCGATGAATATGGCTATCAAATCCCTGTCTGGAAAGGCGAACTTTACCTCGAATTTCACCGAGGAACCTTGACCACCCATGCCTTGGTGAAACGGCGCAACCGGAAAAACGAATTGCTCATCCGCGAAGCAGAAATTTGGGCTGCTCTCGCCGAAATCCACAATGGCGCAACCTATCCTGCCGAAGCCTTAGAAAGCAATTGGAAAAAACTCATGTTGCTCCAATTCCACGATATTTTGCCCGGAACAAGTATTGTCCAAGCTTATCCAGACGTTCACCGAATCTATGGCGAGATAGAAACCGATGTGGCCGCCCTTTTAAACAAGGCCATCGAGAATTTGGACGCCCCAAGCATCCAGCCGCCGTATCGTTTCTCGGTCTTGAACAGTTTGTCCTTTACCGTCACCGATTGGGCGGAGGCGATCATTCCGCTTAAGTTGCCTTTTGGCATTCAAGATGCAACCGGAAATCCTGTCACTTTCCAAGTGCTGCATGAAGATGAGGCAAACACACATATCGGATTCGAGGCGACCATTTCGCCCTTTGCTGCCTCGCAATTCGTCGCAAAGCCCATTGAAGCAAAGCCTTCCGACAACGATCTGTCCCAAGCCTTAGATCAGGCGTTAGCCGATCTACCTCTTTCGGATGCCGATGTTTTTCGCTTATGGTTAGGACTAACAGACGAGGGTGCTTTGTCTGCCGAGGAGATCGGGCAAAAGTTAGACCTTTCCAAAGACGAGGTCAAAGAAATTCGACTACGGGCTTTGGCGCATGTTTCCAAATCCAACAAAGCCTTGAAGGAAAAAAACTTAGAGAAATTCCGGAAATCCCAAAAAGCCGTAGCAAAATCCGCTTTAGCTGCGCCGAACTTGCTCGCCACCGAAGAAGGTATGGAAAACGAATTCTTCTATATTCGCTTTAATCCATCTGGCGGGTTAGATTCCATCTACGATAAACGTTTACAACGGGAATGGCTTACCGGAAAAGGGAACGACCTGCAAACCTTTGAAGACCGTCCCAATAGTTGGGATGCGTGGGATGTTAATGATTGGTTCGAACAAAAACCATTGAATTTATTAACGTTAGAACAAGTCTCTGTCTTAGAAAGTGGTCCCATTCGCGCCACTGTTCGGTTCGATTTTAAGACTTGTAATGGCAGTACCCTTAGCCAGTTGGTGATGATGTATCGCTCCATTCCGCGTATTGACTTCCGAACGGTCATGGACTGGCACGAGCAACACGTTTTGCTCAAAGTGGCTTTTCCTGTTTCGGTGCATAGTGCCTCGGCTGCATATGAAATCCAATACGGAACCATAGAGCGCCCAACTTCGCGGAATACCACTTGGGAGCAAGCCAAGTTTGAGGTTTCTGGTCAACGTTGGACGGATCTCTCGGATGGTAGCGGTGGTGTTTCCCTTCTGAACGATGGAAAATACGGTCACGATATTCACCATAATGTTATGCGTATCTCACTTTTGCGCACGCCTGTACATCCAGACCCACAAGCGCCACACCCACCTTTTCACTTTTTGGACGATCCAAATGTGTTTACCGACCAAGGCGCACATGAAGTGAACTATGCCTTTTACCCGCATACGGGCGATTGGCGGAGCGGGACGGTTCAGGCCGGATATGCGTTTAACCAGCCTTTAAGAACGGTTAACAATGGCCCTGTCTTAGAGAATGGGATTACGGTCTCCGATACGGCTTGTATTGTTGAAACCCTTAAAAAAGCCGAAGATGGTAATGGCTACGTTCTAAGGGTCTATGAGGCTCATGGCGGCTCCAGACAAGTGG
The DNA here is from genome assembly GCA_017303715.1 of Rhodothermia bacterium. Taxonomy (GTDB): domain Bacteria; phylum Bacteroidota; class Rhodothermia; order Rhodothermales; family UBA2364; genus UBA2364. The sequence continues at coordinate 28,436 of JAFLBZ010000018.1, forward strand.
CCATTACGCTACCTTTTGGGGTCATAGACGTAACTTGTACGAACTTGATGGAAGACCCCGAAGCAACGGAGCAAGCGGCCTTAGCAGAGAACACCCTTAGCTTCTCGCTTAAGCCATTTGAAATCCGCACGTTCAGGCTAAAATAAGCCATTATTTTTTGATGAAAAGCCCTTTTGGTTCGCCTCAAAGGGCTTTTTTGTTTCACATAACATTACAATTGCATGAGGCCAAGTTATTGAATGTAAGTTGTTGTTATTGAATGTGACTTGTTGTTACGGAAACCAAATCAAGTGTAATTACGGTGCAAATACGTAAAGCACAAAAACGTAAAGACAATTTAAGTTTCAGTAGTACAAATTGGCAATTCAAAAGGGATCAGGCTTAGCAAAACCCTTTTAGACAAATACCAAATTACAGACAAGATAGAACTCGTTTTAGAAAATGATTATATAGTCCTCAAACCTATTGCATAACCCCGAAAAAATTAGGAAAAAGCCTTAGGGGAAATGCACCGTAACGCAGATGATACCTTGCTCATTGATTGTGTTTTTGAAGATGAAAATTGCGACTAAAAATGACGAAGTATTTGCAGTATGATATTGTTATTGCCCATTTAGACGCAACAGTAGGTCGCGGAATCAAGAAAAACGACCTTATCTATATCGTTTCATACAATGAGATGAACAAGCATTTGGCAACGGTTGTCGTTTGTCCAATCACTTCACACTCAAGAAGCTATCCAACAAGGATTGGTTTTGAGTTGGAAGGACAAGAGAATTGGATCGTGATAGACCAAATCCGTATGATAGACCAAATCCGAATAACCAATAATATTGGAAAATTGGACGTTAAAACTATTGAATATGTGAAAGATGTCATCAAAGAAGCCTATGTGGATTAGAAAAGTAGCGAAGGTACAACTTCGGTTTACCGCCAACGGGGTGCGGGGTTTCAGTTGATGGTTATTTCGTATAATTGAAATACGGTTTTCAAAGGATATTCGTGCTACTCAGCGCACCTTGCACAAGTGCTTTTACGCAGTTTATAAGCAGTTCATCGGCTGGCTCGGACTACGTTCAGTCATAGACTCCTTAAACGGAATGCCGCTCCTATGGGACTAATTTTACAGTTTTTCGTTGATTCGGAACGTTACCATACAAGATTTGTAGTCCGTGATGGCGGCACGTTGATTCATTCATAACTTACGTTCCGATTATCTTATGACGCTACCCGCCATTCGGAGGTAGCCAAAGCCATTTCTACATTGTCCCGCTCGCGCACAAGGCGGTGGCGGAACGACAATTCCGCCACTTGTTCAGACACGACCCTCACCCAGTCTCCCGCCACACTGTCTTGCTTAAACGCGAGGTCAATCATTTTGGGAACGCATTGATCGAGGATATCTGGTGGCACGCTCTCTGCCAACCAACCCACATATACCGCATTGTTGGTATGTTTCATGATGTCCAAATCACCATGCCGGACCAAAAAACGATGGGAGAAGTCTGTTTTCTTGGGCGCAATATGCTTGGGCAAAGTCGGAATAGGCTTGGGCACATCTGGCCAAGGTAATGCCTCAATCTCCGGCAAAATCCTACCCGGTCTTTTTCGCTCTAAATCCAACATCACCCAGTTGGAAGTTGCCCGCCCGATAGGATTTTGCGCTTGGTCGTACACCAAAAACTCGCGGAAAGCAAAGAACCTATCTGTACCACTGGCCCAAGTTTCTATCGCGATTTGGTCACGGTTTTTGGGGAAATGCTCCATCTCCACGCGCAACCGTACCATAAGCCAAGCCCGGTTATCGGGTAATTGGTCATAGGCAAAGCCAACGTTTCGTGCATGGAGATCGGCGGCATCCTGCATAAAATCACAAATGTCTTTCATGCCAATGCGGTGTGCAGGCGTTAGGTTAAAGGGGCGAACTGTGTAGGTTCCCCGAAAGGTTTGTAAGGTGTTTTGAAGATTCACTCGTATATCCGTTCGTGTTCCCTTAAATTCAGGCTTTAATGCACCATTTCCAAACAATAATTTAAAAGTTTCCTTGAAGTTGTAATAAGTACATTTTTGTGCTTGACAATCACCTTCGGAAGTGCGTATCTTTCAATCCGATCAAAAAACACGCGGATCTAGCTCAGCTGGTAGAGCGCAACCTTGCCAAGGTTGAGGTCGCGGGTTCGAGTCCCGTGATCCGCTCCAAACCCCAATTTACCGTTGGGGTTTTTTATTTTTTCCTCACCTTATTTCTTTGGTTTATGCCAATCGGGAACCCGAAGACAAGTATTCGGTTCAAGGCTCCGATTTACATTTATCCACCTTTCCTTCGAGAATTGCTTATTTTGGTTGTTACTTCCGGGCATCATTTAGTTATTTTGGGACAAGCGTTCCGGACGCCTGCCCATTAAGCCAGAAGTCAATAATCCACATGCGCTTCCAAAAATTCCTTTTTTTACCTTTTGTTGTTTTTTGGATATTCGTCGCCACCGGACTCATCAAGGCGCAGTCTGCTGGTGCATTTTCCCGAATGGGTTCAGATGCGCGCGGCGTTGCTATGGGCAATGCTCTTGTTGGAGACGGATTCGGACAAACTTCCGGGTACTACAATCCGGCGCTTTCGCCATATCTCGCCGAGCAGCATCTGACGGTTTCGTATAGTGCGCTTACGTTTGATCGCAATCTTCAAAGTATTGTATTTGCTGCACCTATGAAGCCACAAGCGGGTGTGACGGCTGGATTTATTCATGGCGGCGTCTCCAAAATAGATGAGCGGGATGCAAGTGGTTATCATACGGGCGACATCAGTACAAACGAATATCTGTTTTATGGTGCGTTTGGTTCGCGCATTGGAAAACGAACGACTTTTGGCATCCGTTTTTCTTATTTCCTCGCCGATTATTATGAGCATGTAAAACCCTCCACAACCCTAAGTTTGGGTGCAGGATTGACGGTTAAGCTCCGCGAAAACCTTCGGTTAGGTTTTGCCGCAGAGGACCTCTTGGGCAAATACAGTTGGGACACCTCAAAACTGTATGAGGAAAATGGCCGCGAAACAACAGATTATCTTCCAACAAGGTTAAAATTTGGAGCGGCATGGCAAAACAGTAACAAAAAGTTGACGATAAGCGCCGAGGCAGAATCTCGTGTGGAAAAAGTGGAGCATGATATAACGACTTTTTCCATCCAAAACGGGATTCCTCAAACCGTGTCTGATCTTGAAAATTTGCAATTACAGTCCACACGTTTGCGATTAGGCGGCGAATACTGGCTCACCTCTCCGATCGGACTACGTTTGGGCTTAGAACAGTCCGAGTCTTCCGTTCTGCCTTCGTTTGGTTTTGCACTTCGCCAAAATTTGGGGGAATTGCGCTTTCGGTTTGATTATGCCTTGCGTATGGAGCCGTTTAACACTGGACTTATGCACCTTTTAACGCTTAGAATGGGGCTTTAGATTAACCTCTTATGTTTATGAAAAATAAAACCTTATTCTTATTGTTGGTTCTTGTGATGGCGCAGGTTTCTTTTGCGCAAAGTGGGGTTGCGTTTTTGCAATTTTCCCCCGATGCCAAAAGTGCGGCGCTTGCCGGAAGTGGGGTTTCGTTGCGTGGTGGGCCATTTGCAACGTATTGGAATCCGGCAGGCATAGCGAAAAATCAAGGCCAAAGTGCAGGTTTATCACAACAGCTTTGGGCAGCAGGTGTGCGTACCTTTTCGGGAGCGGCACGCCTCCAATCTGGGAGAAATGCTGGTTTGGGGATATTGGTCTCAGCCACTACCTCTGGTGAATTGGAGGCCCGTGAGTCACCCGGAGATCCATTGGGGGTGTTTACTGCACAATTTGGCAACCTTAATATGGCCTATGGTCGAGCATTTGGAGAACATTTCCGAGTAGGGGTTGGTGCAAAAGTGATCAATCAGCGATTGGATACGTTTAGTGAACGCGGCTGGGCGTTCGACGCTGGCTTTCAGGCCGATCTCGCCGGTGGCGATCTGGCAATTGGAGCGGTGGCACGACATTTTGGCAAATTGGGTGATGGGACTGATGATTTACCGGCAACCGTACAGGGCGGTGCTACTCTTTTCCCCTTTAAAATAATGGGTAGCGAAGATGGAAGTTGGTTGCTTGATACGCAACTTTCGGTAGAAGCGCAGCATGTTCTTCCTGATAAAACCACCAACCTTCAATTCGGGTTATCCACCCAAGCTTTGGAGATCATAAGCCTTCGAGCCGGTTATCGTACAAACGACGAATTGCGTTCATGGTCACTTGGCGCCGGATTTAATGTTGGGAAAATCCAGATTGATTATGCCTATTTACCCTTCCCATCTGGCTATAACGACGGCCATGTGTTTACTCTTGGATATAATTGGTGAAATCCTGTGGGTATTAAAATCCGATTAGCGACGATGAACGATGAGAAACGGGTTTTTGACCTTTACCGCAAAGTTGCAGCCATACCGGGTGGTTTAGCCCGGATAGAAAGCGAAATTACCCCTTCCTACGTTCATCATAACCTTACGAACGCCTTAAGTACTGGAATTTGCCTACTTGCAACAAACGAGCATAGGGAAGTGGTGGGGGAAATTCATGCTTACCGCTTGACGCCAAAAGTTTTCCAGCATGTTTTATCAGAATTGACCATTGCGATTGACCCCGATTTTCAGGGGCAGGGGGTAGGCAAGAGGCTTTTTACAGCTTTTTTAGACCATGTTTCCCATTCCCTTCCGCAGGTCTATCGGGTGGAATTAATCGCACGGGAAAGCAACGAAAAAGCAATTCAATTTTACCAGAAATTAGGCTTTGAAATTGAAGGGAAGTTAAAAGGTCGGATTTTTAACCACCATAATACGTTGGAAGCGGATGTGATGATGGCTTGGTTTAATCCCTATTATCTGGGATTTGGACAATAAGCTCCCTTATCCCTATTGTGAAAAGCCGTTAATACTTGCTCAAATCCCACTCTGGCGGGTGATTGTTGGTTGGTGGTGGCGAATCAAAAGTCAATGCTTGTCCCAAAACATGTACCACACCATACACCAAAAGCCCTACCCCAAGCCCCAATACACAGAAATACGAAATAATCAATTGTGCTGTTTTAAGGTGCATTGTAGGATCCGCCCCCGCCAAGTAAGTCGCAAAAAACACGCCGATAATCCCGCCATTTAGCAGACCAACCAAGCCGAATCCCAGTAACCGCCAAAAGGAAAACGGACGTTTTTCTGGCAGTCGCTGATGTGGCTTTTCGCTGTAAATAAAAAGCATCCGGTTTCTGTTTTGGATTTGTCAATAAACGTTTGCTGAAGCCATTCCGTTCCGACACCCACCGAAAAAGGCAGTACAATCGAAAAATAACGCACTGCATTAAATAATCATATTTTCTTAACGCAACGTGTCTAAATTGTTATTGCGCAATGCGTCATGTGTAATGTATCTTAAGAGAAAAAACGAGCATGACGACCCGAATCATAAAGCGCTACGAAAATCGGAAATTGTACGATACCGAAGCCCGAAAATACGTTTCATTATCGGAATTAGCGGGATTGGTACGAAAAGGCGAAACCATTCAGGTTTTGGACAATGCCACGGGTGATGACCTCACGAATGCCACCTTAACCCAAATTATTTTGGACGAAGGAAAAAGAGGAAACAGTCTAATTCCGACCGACTTGTTACATGACTTGGTGCGTCGTGGAACTTCGGTTCTCGAAGAAGGGGTGAGCCAAATCCGCACCAATGTAGATACGTTGTTCAACTCATCGTTACACCAGCTAAATGCTTGGTTGCCTACGCCAAAAGAGAAAACGGAATTAGAGGAATTGCGTTCCCATCTCAAGCAATTAGAGACCACTGTTGCAAAACTGGTTTCTCAGTCCGAAATATCCGCACAAAAACCTGATCACAAAACAGAAACACCAACCCAATAAACTGGAGTCCAATCATGAAAACGACCCCGAATACCCTCGATATGACCAAACTGACCACCGATCTTGTCGAAAAAAGCCGTGATTTCTACTTTGCCGGCCTTGGCGCCTTTGCCTTAGCACAAGAAGAAGGATCCAAAATGTTTGAAATGTTTACCGAAAAAGGCAAGGAAGTTGCAGACTATATGCAAGCCCTACAACGCCGCACCATGAATTTGGACGAAGAAGCCAAGGACTTGATGAAAGAAGGTGAAGCATATGCCGATACCTTGATTGACAAAGGTGAAGCCCTTCAAGAAGAAACCCTTGCGGAGATCAAAAAGTGGATGGAGGAGTTTCAGACTCAAGCAAGCAAATGGCAAGAAAACGCCACCAAACTCTTCTTAGATCCGGTTGAAAAGATGATCTCGCCTGTTCAAGAGGTGGTTACGGATGCTCTGACCCGCTTTGGTGTGCCGACTTCTGGCGAAGTACGTACCTTGAATGCGCAAGTCTCCGAACTATCGCATAAAGTAGATGAGCTTACGGCGCTTTTGGCGGCCAAAGAAACCCCAGCGCCAAAAAAGACCAAAGCCGCTAAAACCGAAGAGGTAAAAGCCGAGAAGGAAGCAGCCTAAGTTTTGACAACGCTTGTTTCTACTAAATTGAGGTGAAAGGCGGGCGGTATTGTCCCGCCTTTTTTATCTTATACCAGAAAAACGTTTCCAAAAACATCGAATCCTATGAACGTTCCGAATAATGCCGCCAACGGAGCGGAAAAAATTGATTACTCTGGCCTTGGTTTGGCGTGTGCTGGTGGTGTGGTAGAAGGGGCCATTTATGAAATTGGAGCCTTAAATGCGTTGCAAGACGCCATTATTGGGTTAGACCTAAATCAGATGAGTACCTACGTGGGCATAAGTTCCGGTGCATTGCTCACGTCTTGCTTGGCGAATGGCGTCACGGCGCGTTCTCTCAGTAAGGCCGTTGTGGGTCATGCGGAAGAAGCGGAGCTTAACTTTGAACCCAGTACCCTTTTTGGATTTGCCGTAGAGGAGTATTTAGACCGCCTGTCCAATATCCCCAAAGCCGTTTGGAAATCGGTAGAATACCTTTTCCAACATCCCACACAATGGTCTCTTTGGGGATCGCTCGGAGGGTTTGGTCGGGTGATTCCAGCGGGCATTTTTGACAACAAAAACTTGGAAAAGTACCTGCGGTTTATTTTTGCTAAGGTGGGGCGTTCCAATGATTTCCGCAAAATAAGGGCTAAGTTACGCATTGTTGCTACTGACTTAGACACCGCCGAATTGGTCAGTTTTGGAGAAGAGGGATACGATGATATACCCATTTCAGTGGCTGTTCAGGCCAGTACAGCGCTTCCCGGTTTATACACGCCCATCAAAATCGGTCAAAAATACTATATAGATGGCGTAGCACGTCGAACGGTACATGCCTCCGCCGCCTTAAAAGAGGGGGTGAAACTCTTGTTTTGCATTAATCCGATCGTACCAATCAATACACGTGCTGGCGAGGTTGAAGGCCAAGGTAAACATTTGAATGACTACGGCTTGCCAGCGGTGATGTCCCAAACCTTCCGCGTTTTGGTCTTTTCTCGGATGCAAACTGGATTTGAGCGGTACAAAATGTTTTATCCAGATGCCGATACCATTTTGATAGAACCCCGAATGGATGACGACGAGGTATTCTTCTCGAATATCTTCAGTTTCTCGAATCGGCACAAAGTAGCCGAACATGCCTACCAAAAAACGAGAACCTTCTTACGCGAAAATGCCGAGACTATTGAACCTAAATTGGCGAAACATGGCCTACGGTTAGACCTTGAGGGGCTTGAGAAGCCACGTTCACTTTTCAACGAGCAAGACTTGCATCAAGGCAGTAGCCTTTTTGAAGAGGCACAATCCGCTTTCGACAAGTTAAATACCGCTATTCATCAGTTTCGGGGGACTGTCGGCGTTTAGTGGGAAATAGATAGGCACGGAGTATGGTGCTCTCCAATTTTGCAAGACAAGTACAAAGTCTAAGTTTTTATAATAATGAACTTAGATGATGCCTCACCAAGGTAAAAAAGTGGCAATGTCGCTACCGTGCCCGTGTTTTCATGCGTATCTGTTACGAAGATTTGAGTAGTACCATCCCAGACATGGCGGGAACCGTAAGGCGCTTCGGTGTTTCATTCACCGTAGGCCAAATAGCTTCCCATGCGCCTGCGGGTCTGGGTAGCGTGGCGTCTTCTGTTCCCGCGTTGAGGTAAACAAGTGCCTCGTTATGCTCATCTTTGCGGCGGAATACTAAAATCATTTCATTTGCAGAGACCAATTCATAAGCCCCAGTTCGTAGGACAGGGTGGTTATTCCGAAGGGCAATGGCTTTTTTGTAATAGGCCAAGAGGTCTTGATCCCAACTTTCTGGATGGTTCCACGGAAAGGCGGCTCGGCAACCCGGATCATCACCGCCCGACATCCCGATCTCTGTTCCGTAATAGATACAAGGTGCGCCGGGAAGGGTCATATACAATAGAACCGTGAGGCATAGGGCTGTTTGGTCTTCCTGCATCACCCAAAGTGCCCTTGCGGTGTCGTGGCTATCCAACATATTCAGTTGGGCATAAACAATTTCTGGATCGTATAAGCCCAACATATAATCCACAACTTTGGCGTAAGCGGGTGCATCTAAAGGCGCAATCTTCATCAAGTCGCGGGTATAGCCGGGTCGTAAAACACGGCTCCCTGCAAAACTCATGGCAGACCAAGCCATGATGTAGTTCATGGTGGCATCCCATTGGTCACCTTGTAGCCAAGGCTGTGCTTCTTCCCAAACTTCGCCCACGATGTATGCCTCTGGATTGACAGACTTTACCACCTCGCGGAATCGTTGCCAGAAGGAGTGGTCTTCGATCTCGTTCCCCACATCTAAACGCCAGCCATCAATCCCAAATGCCAACCAATGCTGTGCAACGTCAAGGAAGAACGATTGGACGTCTGGGTTACCAAAATTGAACTTGGGCAATTCGGGGAGATTCCACCAAGCACTGTAATTAATGGGTTTGGAGCCGTCTTCAGGATAAGGGCGGAGTGGCCAGTCCTGTACTGTAAACCAGTCTATATAGGGCGAATTACCGCCATTTTCTAAGATGTGATGGAATTGCCAAAAACCACGACTGGCATGGTTAAAGACTCCATCTAAGACCACTTTCATGCCTCGTTGATGGGCTTGATCTAAGAGCAAACGAAGTGCGTCGTTCCCCCCCAGCAACGGATCTACGGTGTAATAATCAAAGGTGTGGTACCGATGATTGGATGCAGAGGCAAAAATGGGATTAAGGTAAAGCGCATTTATCCCCAAGTCATGCAGATAATCCAATTTATCCACAATCCCGTACAAATCACCTCCTTGATAACCTTGTTCTTCGGGTGGACTTCCCCAAGGTTTGAATTTAAGGTGGGGTGGGTGTATAGTTCGGTTGCTTTTTGCAAAGCGATCGGGGAAGATTTGGTAAAAAACGGCATTCTTTACCCAGTCTGGGGTCAAAACAGGCTTATTCATAAAGGATAAAGGTGTAAAGAGGGTTATTTTGGTGGACAATTATTTCAAGCCAAACTACAACACAACAGCATAATGAAATGACAAAAAACGGACAAGATAATCCCTTTAAGCTATCGGATGAAGAACAAAAAAGGGTAGAATCCTTTATACGCTCGGAGTTAGACATTATCGCGGCAAAACTCGAATTGGTTCCGGAAGGAGACGACAATTTTCGGATACAGCAACCCGAACTACCCCCCGTGGCATACCTCAAATTGGTGGAAGCAGAGATTTTGATTTTGCAAGAAGGTTCGTTAGAAGAAGTACAAGCAAGTTTGGAAAAGTTATATACTCAGTTTCCAGAAAACATGGCTATTCGCTTGGTTTATGCTAAATCCTTGCTAAGTATAGACCCCGAGGAGGTAGAGGAAGCACGTTATCTTGTGCTATTTGAGAAAGCCATTAGTCTATTGGGCATTAACATGAATGCCGTTTTAGGTAAACTTGATGAACTGGGGTATGAGACCCCTGAAGACGTTCGGATAGTTGGTAAATATGAGGAAAATTTACCCTTTCTGGCCAGTCTTGACCTTTTGGGTGAGCAACAAGAAATCATGGGCAATTATGATCAAGCCATCCAATTGGCCACGTTGCAATTAAACTTTGATCCTGACGATGTATTTTTTATTCGGAATCGTTTGGTTGATTGCTTCTTGATTTGTAATGAACCGGGCATGGTCTTGGAGTTTTGTCAGTTTTATAAATGGGATGATGGCCCTACGATACTGTATGGCAAAGCACTGGCCCTTCATATGACAAATGACGCCAAAGCCCATGTTGCCCTACAAAAGGCCATAATAAAACACCCGCATTATGCCTACGAAATTGCAGATATGGAGGCTCCAGAAACGCTTGAAGACGATGAAGATTTTGATTTTGACCAAGCCGAGTTTCTGCATGATCTTTGGAACGAGGTTGAAGGCGCTATAAATTTCTTAAAAAAGGGCTTGAGAAAAAGGAAATAAACCAAGGCTTAAGGAAGGTCTAAAATTTTATGGGTTTGCACACTGACGCGCCAATCTGGGTGTTGGAGAGCAGTTTTAATGGCGAACTGTTGGGTCAGTTTAAGCCTTGGGCCATCCTCGGGTTGGAGCCATTTTGTTGGTAAGATCACCTTATTTCGCAAGTTGGGCGTGCGAACCCGTATGGAGAGGTTGGGATAATTTTGTGGTTGGTAATCTGGGACGACCAACTTTAGTTCGTCGCAGTATTCGATGAGGATCTGGTCGTCTGGAAGTTTTGGGCTACAGACAATCCAATCGGGGGGGAGAATTTTGCCATTAAGTGCAAAAGCTTTTTGCAAAGGGATGGTTCCATTGGTTTCTATGGCGACTTCAAATTGTGCTTCATGCAGGGTTTGAATAAGGTGGGCATCTGCCTGTAAAAAGGGTTCTCCGCCCGTCAATACGCAAAACCGGACGTTATCACTGATTTGCTTCATTTTGTCCACCAATTCTTGTGCCGTATAGAAATGGCTGTTTTCCTTGGTAAAATCCGTATCGCACCATAGCGGACAAGCGGCATTGGTACGGATATGGTCTGATTTGCGGTCTGTCTCGTACCCGCTCCACATATTACAGCCTACGAATCGAACAAAAATGGCTGCCCGTCCGGCCATCACACCTTCCCCTTGCAGGGTTTTCCATATTTCTTTTATACGATATTTTCGCATGTTGGAGGTGGTTTTGTGTTGATTCAGGGTTTCGTTCTTATTCAATAGGAAGTGTTTTTGTCGTTTTAGGCACGTTGCTTAAATCCAACCCTTGGCTTTTGCCTCGTCCCAGCCCTTCGCGCGTAGGATTGATGCAGGGTTGTCTAAGCGGCCATATCCCCATTCGTTATACGTGGTTCTGTCGCCGTTATAATCGGTATGAGACTCGTCCCGAACAATTTCCAAAACGCCGAGGTCTTTAGCCAATTTCCACGTTTCGGCTTTGGTGAGGTACATGAGTGGTGTATGGATGCGCAGGTCGGTGTCTAAGGCGAGGGAGAGGCTTGTTTGGGTGGCATCCATAAACACCCGCCGACAGTCTGGGTAGCCGGAAAAGTCGGTTTGACATGCGCCAATCACCAAATCCGAGATTCCTTGTTGATAGGCATGGCCAGCGGCGATGGTTAGGAAGAGTGCATTTCGGGCGGGTACGAATGCGGCTGGAAGGTCTGGGTTTTGGGTGTGTTGTGCTGAGACGTCTAAGGTGTGATCCGTAAGGGCAGAACCACCGAGTGTTCCTTTTATGTAGAAAACGGTCAAGGGCACCTCCGCCATTTGGGCAATTTTATGTGCTTGTTGGAGTTCAACTCCGTGTTTCTGGCCATAATCAAATCCAAGCGCAAAGACACGTGAAAAGTTGGCTTTTGCCCAAAAGAGACAGGTGGTGGAGTCTTGCCCACCTGAAAAAAGCACCAAGGCATTCTTTTTTTTCATGACTGCTGGGTTTTGTCAGAGACCACTACGGAAACTGTCGCGTAGCAGGTTTCGGTTTCAGCGATGTTGATCGAGATTTTGGCGATTTGGTGTTTTTGTAGGGTATCCAAGTGTTTGGACAAGAGGTACTCGGACACATACTGGCACACGTTTTCGGTGGTAGAATCGAAAGGCAGGACAAAGTGTTTCCATCCGGTTTGGTGTACCACGTCTAAAAGTTGACTGTCCGAGTGAGCCACAAAAATGCCATGATCCCATTGTTCGACCAATGGGGCCAAGAGTCTTTTAATCTCCTGAAAATCAATCAGGAATCCGCGCTCATCCGGAATGCCCGTCATTTCTACGGTCATGTGATAAGAGTGGCCGTGTAGGTTACGGCACAAGCCTTCGTGCCATGATAGACGATGTGCGGCCTCCCACTTAAATTTTTTGGCAACGATTGTTTCCATCAGGGTTGTTTCCGGCTGTCAATTTCACAAATGGTGTTGATCCCCCCACGCACATTATATACGGTATGAACGACTAAATATTCGGCATCTATCATTTCGCGTTTTAAGTCTTCGTAAATATAGGCGGTTATGTCTTCTTGTGCCACGCCAATTTGCCGCCAAGACATGAGGTAGTATTTCAGGCTTTTGAGTTCCAAGACCCACGATTTTGGCACGTATTCAATACGAATGGTTCCGTAATCCGGTAAACCAGAGAAAGGGCAGAGTGCAGAAAATTCTCCTTTTTCGGTTTCATAAGTGACTACTTGTCGGGTTTTGTGCGGATAAGGCATCCGGTTGATTTCCTGCTGGCGTGTATCTGGTGCGCGAAACAACTCAATTCGGCCTTCGGGGACAATGTTATACCGTGCCATGTAGGCAAGTGCTTGTTCGGTATAGGCCAAGGTGTCCGCCTGTAATTTCTTGAGGTATTCAGGATTTATTGGGTTTTCGTTTTGGTTCATGTATCTGGGTATAAAAGATTCAGAAAACAGGCTTCAAAATACGTCACGTCTAAAAAAGAGATCGTTAATTGTTGCCCAAACTGAAAAGGAACTTGAGTTGTCTCAAATTGATATGTCAGCGATGTTAAAAATAAGGCCATCTTCATCTTTTTAAAGATATGTAATAATTGAATAAGGTGATGTTTTTGATTAGATATGGTTATATGTGGGAAATTGTTTGGTTTCAGGTGAGGTTCTTAATTGTTAAAAGGTTTAATTGGTTGTCCCATTTTTCAATCAAGGCATGAAAGTTGATAGGTAGTTAGCAGTTGAACAGGCCAACGGGTTTGCTCCATTAATAAAAGAATATTATATCCAATCTGACATACGTGTTTATGAGAACCTTGTTTTACCCTCAAGTTTCAAAATCGGGCATCATTGGTACGCTCTTTCTTCTGATCGGTACACTATCTGTCTCTGCTGAACCAAGTTCTACAGTTGTGGGCTATAATGCCGATCAATCGGTTGGGTTTGTGATTGCTGGTCGCGAGGCCGTATCGGTCACCTCTTCTGGTCGCTTGGTCTCGACGTGTATGGACTTTGATGCCGATGAAGCGCGGTGGGTAGCAGTCCACGTAGAGACATTGGGCAATACGGTGCGTAATAGCTTGGAAATTCGGGATTGCGATAAGCGCTTAATTTCGGTTGAAACGCTGAAGTCGGGGCAAAATCGAATTGCGATACGTGATGGACATATAGGCGGGATATCGCTGGTATGGTCGGTTGAAGGGGAGGGCGCTGCACTTTCAGGTTGGGAAATTGGTACGGAGCCAAAGACGAAAAATGGCTCGGAAAAACAAGTTACATTGGTGTCTTTGGGGAATACGAATACTGCTGTGGTCAATTCGATGTGTAATTGCAGCATGACAACGCCGATTGTAAACGAGGCCGATGTTATTGCACCAAGTTCCACTTCTTTGGCTCCTACGAGTATTCTCACAGCAAGTTCAACGACCACGCGGGTTACCCGTGCCATCGGTGCTGCGAAAGCCATTGAGTTTGTGAAAAACAACAACAATGGTACGTTTGATGTACGGTATCGGGTGACGATTCAGAATTTGGGTTCTACGACGCTCTCGACTGTTCAGGTTACGGATGATTTGGCGACGGCGTTTTCGGGTGCAACGATCTCGATGGTGGCGGGTTCGCTCAGTGCGAGTGCTGGTCTTACGGTTAATTCCTCTTTTAATGGTGGGAGCAATCAAAATTTATTAACGGCTGGCGGAACGCTCGCGCCGGGTGGTTATGGTTCCATTTTCTTTACGGTGCGGGTAACGCCGGGGGCAAATTTAGGGCCATATTTTAATTATGTAACCGCTACTGGCGTAGAAAGTGGCACTACGGTTTCGGATGTGTCGGATAACGGTACAGCAACAGATCCCAATAACAACTGCAATGCCTCCGAGCCGGGAGAGGACGATCCAACCCCAGTTACGTTTACGGAAAGCCCGCGTATTGGGATTTCTAAACGGGTAACGGCTCTTACAGGGACGACAGCCGCTTTTAATGTGTCCTTTAGCATGGTGGTGGAGAACTTCGGCACAACGCCCTTGAACAGTGTACAGGTTTATGACGACCTCTTTGCAGCGTTTCCTGGAACCACCTTTACGGTTTCTAATCTTGCAGCAACAGGCACACTCACCGCAAACAGCAGTTATAACGGAACTACGGATGTGCAGTTGCTTAACGCCGCAAGTTCTACCTTGGCGGTTGGTACAACCGGAACCATCACCTTTGATGTGGCGGTGACACCGGGCGCGAATACTGGGCCTTATTACAATACGGCGGTGGTTGGAGCTTTTAGTCCGACAGGTCAACCCGTGGCGGATCAGTCCACGGATGGACCAGATCCAGACCCGAACGCCACCACCTTTGCGAATGACGATGGTGAGAGTCTCTTCACGCCGGTTATTGTGCCTTCTCCTGTGATGGCAGATGTCCAAGTGAGTAAAACGGTGGACAATGTTGCGCCGCGAACAGGTCAGAACTTTATGTACACCGTTACAGTAAAGAATTTTGGCCCAAGTAATGCAACAAACCTTATTGTTCGGGATTTGCTTCCGGCGACGATGACGTTGGTACAGGCCAATGCTTCGCAAGGGAGTTATAACAGTGGTACGGGCGATTGGAATATTGGCACTTTGCCAGTTGGCCAGTCGGTTATTATGCAGTTAACGGTAAACACCACTTCTACCACTGCGGTGGTGAATACAGCAGCGGTATTGTCTCAAACCGAGACCGACCCTGTTTCGGCGAATAACACTTCATCGGTCACGATCTTGGCAAATAATTTAGCGGATGTTTCGGTATCTAAGACGGTGAGCAATGCCGCGCCGCGCGTGGGTGAGACCATCACGTTTACGATTTATGCGCAGAACTGTGGCCCACAAACGGCAACAAACGTCCAAATCACCGATTTGCTTCCGGCGGGTTTCACGTTGGTGCAGGCCAATGCCACTCAAGGAACCTACAACAGTACTACGGGCGTTTGGAGCGTCGGGACATTGGGTTCCACCTGTTGTAAACAAGCGGAATTGCACCTGACGGCCATTGTGAACAGTTCTTCGCCGTTGTCCAATACGGCTACGGTTACGGGTATGGATCAAACCGACCCGATCACGGCAAACAATACCTCTACGGTCACGATTAATCCTTCCAATCCGGTTGATATTGCTGTAACAAAGACCGTAAATAACCTTACGCCGTTGCTGAATGAGATTGTAACGTTCACCATCACCGCCCAAAATTTAGGCCCGAATCCCGCTACGGGCGTAGCCATTACGGATTTACTACCTGCGTCTTTGACCTTGGTTCAGTCCAGCCCGATGGTGGGTTCATATGCTTCTGGCACGGGAATTTGGACGATTGGCAACTTGGCCGTTGGGCAAACAGCCATTCTTCAGGTTGCGGCACGGGTGAACTCCACGGCGGCGGCCATTACGAATACCGCTTCGGTGACAGCCGTAACCCAGACTGAGACGATTACTTCGAACAATACAGCTTCTGCAACCTTGCTTGCAACCAACCCAGCAGACCTTCGCGTTGCCAAAACCGTGAGTAATTTGGTTCCGAATGTAGGCGATGTGGTTACGTTTACGGTGGTTGTGAGTAATTATGGCCCTAATGATGCCAGTGCAGTTGTGGTGAACGATTTGCTTCCAGTTGGATTAACTTACCGCCAAGCGGGTGCGACACAAGGTACTTATGTAAATGGTACTGGTGTTTGGACGGTGGGCGCATTGCCTTCGGGTCAATCTGCAATGTTGCAAATTGCGGCAACGGTGGCTTCCTCTGGTAGCCTTTCCAATACGGCAACCGTTTCAAATTCTCCAGAAACCGATCCAATTTCTTCCAACAACAGCTCGACGGCCACGATTAGCGGGACGTCAGTTACGAGTACCCCTGTTGCGGATGTTGAAGTTGCCAAGACTGCGGATAATTTACTCCCAACCGTAGGTGGTACGGTTAATTTCACGGTAATGGTTCGGAATAATGGGCCAGATACGGCAACTGGTCTCCAGTTAACAGATGTTTTTCCGGCGGGTCTTACCTTAGCCCAATCCAGTACCACGCAAGGGACGTTCTCTTCAAATATTTGGAATGTGGGCAGTTTGCCAGTGGGTGGTACAGCTACCTTGCAGTTGGCAACAACGGTTGTTAATGCTGGCGTCATTACCAATAGTATTTCTGTTACGGCGCAAACCGAAACCGATCCAATTTCCGCCAACAACAGTTCTTCGGTGACGATTAATGGACAGAATGGTGCTGATTTGAACATCGTCAAGACGTCTTCCACACTGACGCCTTTGGTTGGGGATACGGTGACTTATACAGTTACGGTTACGAATAATGGCCCAGCAGTTGCGAGTGCAGTTCAGGTGGCAGATGTTTTGCCGGCGCAAGTGAGCATGGTAACGAGTTCGGCAACACGCGGTAGTTATGCGGCAGGCGTTTGGACGATCGGTACGATGGCTGTTGGCCAGACGGAAGTTTTGACGATTGCGGTGACGGTAGGTTCAGCCGGAAGCATCACGAATACTGCTGTTGTTTCTTCGTCGAATCCAGACCCACAGGCGGCAAACAACACCTCGACGAGTACGATGTTGGCTACCACGCCTACAGTTCCGACAACGGCAGATGTCTCGGTGAAGAAGACGGTGGATAGATTGACGGCGAATGTGGGTGATATTGTGACGTTTACGGTTCAGGTAGAGAATCATGGGCCGATTACAGCGACTGGCGTTTCGGTGACGGAGTCTATTCCGGCAGGATTGACGTTGGTGCAGACCTCGATGACGCAAGGGACATATAACACAGGAACCAACACATGGACGGTTGGCAGTTTGCCGATTGGCCAAAGTTCGGTCTTGCAGTTGGCGATGCGGGTGACGGCGACGGGTGTTCAGACGAATAGTGTAACCTTAACAACGACGACCAGCGATCCTGTTTCGGGCAACAATACATCGTCGGCCTCGGTGAATGCTTCGGAAGGGGCGGATGTTCAGGTGACGAAGACGGTAGATCGTGTTCGGTTTAATACGGGCGAACTTGCAACATTTAATATAGTGGTGAAGAACAATGGCCCGAATGCAACGAGTGCTTTGGTGGTTCGTGATTTGTTGCCGAGTGGTTTGTCGTTGGTGCAAGCGAATGCAAGCCAAGGGACCTATACGGCTGGTACAGGCGATTGGGCGATTGGTGCGCTTCCGGTTGGCCAATCGGTGGTATTGCAATTGGTAGCAACGGTTGGTAATACGGGCGCGATGACGAATACGGCGTCGGTACTTTCGGCCACACCTTCGGATCCGGTTTCGGCGAACAACAGCTCCTCGGTGACACTAAATGGTCAGACGGTATCGGATTTAGCGATCAAGAAGACAGCAGATAAATTGACGGCAGTTGTTGGAGAGACGGTTACGTTTATGGTAACGGTTACGAATTATGGCCCGAACGATGCAAGTTCAGTTACGGTGAATGATGTTGTTCCGGCAGGCATTACGCTTGTCTCTACGAATCCAAGTCAGGGTAGTTATGCGGCAAACGTGTGGACGGTAGGAACCTTGCCTTCCGGTCAGAGTGCGATGATGACAATGACGGGCACGGTGAATACAACGGGTGCGATTACCAATACGGCCTCAACCACCCATGCCAACGACCCGCAATCCGCCAACAACAGTTCTTCGGTGACGATTAACGCAACACAATCTTCAGACATCGCCGTAGCAAAATCCGTTGATAAATTGGTGGTGAGCCAAAATGAAGTGGTTACATTTACCATTACAGCCACAAACAATGGTCCCAGCAATGCAACTGCTGTCACTGTTACTGATTTGTTGCCCACTGCAAACTTTACGATTGTTCAAGCAAGTGCCTCCAATGGAACCTATACCAATGGAACGGGCGTTTGGAACATCGGTGCGCTTGCAAAAGGCCAAACGGCAACGCTTCAGATTGCAGCACGGGTACTAACCACAGGTGCGCTAACAAATACAGCTACCCGTACCTCGACGACACCCTCCGATAACCAATCGGCAAATGATGTGGCAACTGTCACTATCAATGCTTCTAATCAATCCGACTTGGCGGTCACAAAGACGGTGGACAAAGTATCGGTCAATGTGGGCGAAACCGTGACGTATTTGGTTACGGTTAAGAACTTCGGTCCTAATACAGCCACTTCTGTGACGTTGAATGACCTTTTGCCCGGAACATTAACCCTGAGCCAAGCGAACGTTTCACAAGGAAGTTATGTGGCGGGTACTGGCGTTTGGACGGTGGGTGATATTGCGCTTGGACAACAAGCAACCTTAATGTTAACTGCAACCGTGAACGCTACGGGGGCAATTACCAATACGGCTTCGGTGGTTTATGCCAACGACCCGATTACGTCCAACAATACAGGTACGGTGATCATTAATGCGGCACAAATGGCAGACCTTTCCGTTCGTAAGGTGCCCGATAACCTCAATCCGTCTGTTTCGGACAAAATAACCTATACTGTAACGGTCACCAATCATGGGCCGAATACCGCGAATAGTGTCGTTGTTACGGATATGTTACCCTCTAACCTGACGTACATTCAATATTCGGCGACACAGGGCAGTTATAACAATACAACCGGATTGTGGAACATCGGAAGTATCCCCGCCGGTCAACATGTCGTGATGTTGATTACGGCACGGGTAAATGCTACCGGAGTGATTACCAACACCGCCACCATTACCTCTTCTAGTTTGACTGATCCTGTCTCGGCCAATAATACCAGTACTGCTTTGGTGAATGGCTTTGAAACGGTGGACATGCAGGTCATCAAAACCGCAAGCAATTATTCTCCTCGTGTTGGGGATGTGGTCGTCTATACCGTGACGGTTCTGAACAACGGGCCAAGCCCAGCAACCAATGTTACTGTGAATGAACCCCTGCCGGCAGCGCTGCGTTTGATCCAGTCTAACCCTTCTAAGGGAACGTATAACAGCACAACAGGCGTTTGGACGATTGGCAATTTGCCTGCCGGACAGTCCGTCGTTATGTATTTGGTTACACAAGTTCGTACACGCGGAACGATTCTAAATACGGCTACCGTTACTTCCACCCAAACCGACTCTGACAGCGGAAACAATACTGGTGAAACATCCATTGATGACCCCGAATCGGCTGATCTTTCGGTTATGAAAACCGTTGATAACCTCGTCCCGCGTCAAGGTGAGACAGTGAACTTCACCATTACGGTTCGGAACTATGGGCCAGATGATGCTGCTGGTGTTACGGTGACCGACCTCTTGCCTGCGACGGACTTTACCATTCTTCAATCTAATGTTACGCAAGGGACATACAACAGTACAACTGGTGTTTGGACAGTGGGCAATGTGCCCTTAGGGCAACTGGCTGTGCTTCAGGTTGCAGCCCAAGTTCGGACGATAGGTACTTTAACAAATACGGCAACCGTTTCTGGAACGTACCCAGACCCCCAATCGGACAACAACACCTCGGTTGCACGGGTGAATGCCAGCAATGCCGCAGACTTGGCGGTGTACAAAACGGTGGATAATCTTATCCCAAACACGGGTGAGACAATTACTTATACCGTTCGCGTTACCAACAATGGCCCGAACAATGCCACCGCAGTTACGCTTACGGATGCCATTCCAGTTGGGTTGACCCTTCAAGCGAGTTCGGCTACCCGTGGCACTTATGCGGCAGGTATTTGGACTATCGGTGATATTCCCGTTGGTCAAACCGAGACGTTACAAATTGCCGCGCGAGTAGATCAGGCTGGAGCGATTGCCAATACCGCATTGCTGATTTATGCAAACGATCCGATTACCGCAAACAATACCTCTACTGCCACCATCAATGCCGCTACGGCTGCCGATCTTTCCCTTGCCAAAACAGTGGATACGGCAGTGGCCAAGGTAGATGATGTGGTGAACTTTACCGTAACGGTGACCAATCATGGCCCGAACAATGCCACCTCGGTCTCGGTGGTTGATACGCTCCCTGCCGGACTTCAATTGGTGCAAGGCAACGTAACGGCTGGAACCTTAACAGGAACCTCTTGGGCCATTCCGAGCCTTTCCGCTGGCCAGACCGCCACGTTAACCCTTGCCGCACGGGTATTGACTGCCGGAAGTCATACCAATACGGCGCAAGTTTCTTCTGCAACCACCGATCCGCAATCGGCGAACAACAATTCGGCAGCAACCGTTAGTACGTCTTTGAATGCAGATGTGGGCATTGCGAAAATGGTGAACAACCTAACGCCGCGTGTGGGTGAAAACGTAACGTGGACGATCACCGTAACCAATTATGGCCCGAATAATGCGACGGGCGTAGTGGCGACGGAGTCGCTCCCTACAGGACTTACGTTGGTACAGAGTTCTGCAACACAAGGCAGTTACAATACCGGAACCAACCAGTGGACGATTGGCAACTTACCAGCCGGACAAAGCGCCGTGCTTCAATTGGCCACCACCGTTACCCAAACGGGTGCATTGACCAATAGCATCGCCGTTACGCGCAATGAAACCGACAACAATGCGGCCAACAACAGCTCCGCCGCTACGGTCAATGCCAACAATGCAGCCGATCTCACGGTTGCCAAAACAGCCAATAACCTCTTGCCAACCGCCGGACAACAAGTAACCTTTACCGTCGCCGTTAGGAACAATGGCCCCAATCCTGCGACAAATGTGCGGGTTGCCGATACAGTCCCTGCAGGCATGACCTTGGTACAAACAAGCGCCACACAAGGCGCATACAGTACCGGAACAAGCCAGTGGACGATTGGCAATATGGCCGTTGGTGATGTGGCGATTCTGACCATGATTGCAACGGTTAATACCGCTACAACGGGCGCACTTGTGAATACAGCAACCGTAAGCAACTCCCCCGAAACCGACCCCATTAGTGCCAACAATACCTCTTCTGTTACCTTAAATGCTGCTGCACAAGTGGCCGATTTGGAGGTGCGGAAAACCGTAGATAAATTGGTGGCCATCCGTGATGAATTGGTAACGTTTACGGTAACTGTCCATAATTATGGGCCAAATGATGCACAAAATGTGAGCATTGCCGATAACGTTCCAGCAGGCACTACTTTGGTTAACAGCAATGCAACACAAGGGACTTATGCTGCCAATATTTGGACAATCGGAACCATTCCTGTGGGGCGGAGCGTGTCTTTGGTGATGTTGGGACGGGTAACGGCCACAAGTGGCGTCATCACCAATACCGCCGCAGTGATCTCTAATCCGCTCACGACAACGGATCCGGTAGGCTTTAACAATACGTCCTCGGTATCGGTCAATGCCAGCGAGGCGGCTGATCTTGCGATTGCCAAAACGGTAGATCGTTTGGTGGCCAATGTAAATGATGTGGTCACCTTTACGGTTTCGGTAAGCAATCGTGGCCCGAACCAAGCCAATAGCGTTTCGGTGAATGACCTATTGAATAGCACCTCCTTTACCTTCCTACAGGCTAATACCACCAAAGGAGCCTATGACAGCAATACGGGCATTTGGTCGGTAGGCTCCATGACCGCAGGCGAGACCGTGACATTACAATTGGCTGCACGGGTAATTGCAACGGGTTCGCGCACCAATACCGCAACAGTTACTTCCGCGACCAATGATCCACAACTGTCCGACAATTCCTCCTCTGCTACGGTCAATGCAACGAATGTGTCGGATGTTGTTGTTACCAAAACCGTAGATAAGCCCAAAGCCAATGTGGGTGAAACCGTGACGTTTACCGTTACCGTAACGAATTTTGGCCCGAACACAGCGACTACACTTACCCTAAACGAAGTCTTCTCGACGGCTGCGCTTACGCTTGTACAAACAAATGTAACACAAGGAACCTATAATACAGGGTCTAATGTATGGACGATCGGCGACTTGGCAACCGGACGTAGTGTGGTTCTACAACTCACCGGAACCATTGCCGCCGCCGGAAGCGTCACCAATACCGCCAGTGTGACCTATGCCAACGATCCGCAAAACGCCAACAACAGTTCTTCCGCTACGGTGAATGCAACGCAAGCAGCAGATATTGCCGTAACCAAAACGACGGATAAATTGGTGGTGAACACGAACGAAGTGGTTACGTTTACGGTACGTGCCACAAACAATGGCCCAAATGATGCGACGGCGCTAACCATTACCGATCTCTTACCTACAGCCACATACACCATTGTCTCCTCCAGCCCATCGCTTGGGAGTTACAACTCCACAACGGGTGCATGGACGATGGCCGGTCTTCCGGTGGGTTCTACGGCTATTTTGCAAATTGCAGCCCGCGTCTTGGTTGCCGGAACGATGGGTAACACTGCTACCGTGTCCTCCGTTTCACCTTCCGACCTGATCAGCGCCAATAACACGGCGTCGGTTACATTGAACAGCAGTACGGCCTCAGACTTGGCGTTGGCAAAAACCGTGGATCGCTTGGTAGCCAATGTAAATGATGTGGTGACGTTTACCGTAACGCTGCGGAACAATGGCCCGAATGCCGCAACTTCGGTAAATGTAAACGATGTGATTCCGGCAGGATTTACCCTTTTGCAGTCCGCTGCTACACAAGGAACCTATGCGGCCAATGTTTGGGCGGTGGGTGATTTGCCGGTAGGAACCGTGGCAACCTTGCAAATGGCAGGCCGCCTCACAACAACGGGTGCGATCTCGAATACGGCTTCGGTGTCTTATGCCAACGACCCCATCACAGCCAACAACAGCTCGACGGCAACGGTGAATGCGGCGCAAGCGGCTGATATTGCCGTAACCAAATCGGTGGATAAGCTAGTGGTGAACACCAACGAAGTGGTCACGTTTACCGTTACCGCAACCAACAACGGCCCCAATGATGCCTCGGTGGTGCGGATTACCGACCTCTTGCCAAGTGCGAACTTCACCATCGTTACCGCAAGCCCATCCGTTGGGACGTATGCCAATGGTTCTGGATTATGGGATGTGGGTGCTCTGACGGTCGGCCAGACAGCCACGCTCCAAATTGCTGCACGGGTACTAACAACAGGTGCATTAACCAATACGGCTACCCGTACCACAACCACGCCCGCCGACCCGATATCGGCCAATGACATTGCTATGGCAACCATCAACGCCAGTACGGGCGCGGATATGCAGATCACCAAAACCGTGGATAAAGCTGCTCCCACGACAGGCGAGACCGTCACCTTTACCGTCACCGTTCGGAACAATGGCCCCAATACCGCCAGTGCAGTTACTGTGACCGATGTGTTCCCCGGTACGGCGCAACTCACTTTATTACAAGCTAACGTAACACGAGGCACATATAATTCGGGTTCCTCGCCCCATGTTTGGACGCTGGGAGATATGGCCGTAGGTCAGACGGAGACGTTAACACTCACCGCACGGGTGATTGGCTCCGGCTCGATGGTCAATACAGCTACCGTAAATACCACCACCTCCGATCCGGTGTCGTCAAATAACAGTTCTTCAGCCGCCATTAATTCGGGGAATAATGCGGATATTTCGGTTGCAAAGACCTTAGACAAACTCACCGCCAACACAAGTGAAATTGTCACCTATACGGTTACGGTTAGGAACAATGGCCCGGCACAAGCCACAGGTCTAACAGTACGCGACGTATTACCGGCAGGCGTCCAATATGTAAACGCCACCGCTACACAAGGCAGTTACACTTCTGGCTCCGGAGATTGGAGTATTGGAACCCTTCCGGTTGGGCAAGCGGTTGTCTTGCAGATTTCGGCACGGGTTACATCTACAAGCGGTACGATTGCGAACACGGCTTCTGTCACCGCCTTGACCGAGACCGACCCTGTTTCGTCCAATAACACTTCTACGGCGATTCTTAATGCCACCCAAGGCGCAGATATTGCTGTTAGCAAAGCGGTCAACAATGTTTCTCCGCAGATTGGGGATTTGGTGACATTTACCGTTACGGTTCAGAACTTTGGCCCGAATACCGCGACCAACTTGGTGATCCGGGACAACGTTCCGGGTGGAGTCACTTTGGTACAAGCCAATCCTTCGCGAGGAACATATGCGGGCGGACTTTGGACGATTGGGACGCTTCCGGTAGGACAATCGGTTGTTTTAACGCTCAGCGGAACGGTCAATACAAACGGAACAATCACCAATACGGCATTGGTTGAGTCGGTTACAGAGACTGATCCTATTACGGCGAATAACACCTCTTCGGCATCGTTGAACTCAATTCGTGCTGCGGATATTTCCGTCACTAAATCGGTGGATAACCTCACGCCAAGAGTAGGTGACATCATCAGTTATGTGGTCACGGTACACAATGCTGGTCCCTCGATTGCGAACAACGTTCGGGTTCAGGACATCCTACCCAGCACCACATCGCTCACGCAGGCCAGTCCGTCACTTGGAACGTTTGGCGGTTCTACTTGGAATGTAGGCACTTTGGCTGTAGGTCAAACGGCAGTCATGCAAATCTTGGCGACGGTCAATGCTTTGGGCGGCGGAGTGAACATCGTAACTGCCAGTGCGACGGAGACCGATCCACAGACGTCGAACAATACGGCGAGTGCTGCGATCAATGCAGGTGTACAAATGGCTGACCTTTCGGTTCAAAAGGCAGTGGACAAACTGACGGCAATCGTTGGGGAGACGGTGACTTATACGGTTGTGCTGCACAACTATGGACCAAACACGGCCACTAATGTAAATGTTACGGATACGGTTCCGGGTGCATTAACTGGTGCGGTTTATAATGTCTCCACTGGAGCGTATGACGGTAGCAACTGGACTATTACATCACTTCCGGCAGGCCAATCGGCCACACTCCAGATCACCGGCACGGTTAATGCAACCGGCACAATCACGAATACGGCCACGGTTTCGTCGTCAATTTTTGATCCTGTGAACTCCAATAACACCAGCCGTGCATCGGTGAATGCGAGTCGCTCGGCTGATGTATCGGTTCGTAAGATGGTGGATAAATTGACCCCAATTACGGGTGAAACAATTACCTTTACCGTTACAGCGACGAACAATGGCCCCAATGTAGCGACGAATGTGAATGTGACGGATAACCTTCCGGCAGGGCTGACGTTTGTGAATGCCAGCACCACGCAAGGCAGTTACAGCGGTGGGATATGGAGCATCGGCACATTGCCGGTGGGTCAATCTGTGGTGATGTTGATCTCGGCGACGGTAGGCAATACGGGCATGGTTGCCAATACGGCCACGATTTCGGCGACGGAGACCGATCCACAGACGTCAAATAATACCTCGATTGCCACAATTAATGCAAGCCGATCGGTGGACTTATCGGTCAACAAGACGGTGGATAACCTTAATCCGAAAGTGGGTGATACGATTGTTTATACCGTTACGGTGACCAACAATGGCCCGAACATTGCCACGAATGTGAGTGTGGCGGACAATGTGCCGAGCAATGTGACGATGATCAGCCAAACCACATCTCAAGGTACATACAATGGCAATATTTGGACGGTAGGCACGGTGCCCGTTGGTCAGACGGCTACCTTGGTATATGCCACCACTGTTCAGAATGCCGGAAGCATCTTTAATACGGCAGTTGCCAGCGCCACCGAGACAGATCCGGTCATGGCAAACAACAACTCTGTAGTATCATTGAGTGCCACAAACCGGGCCGACCTCTCGGTACGTAAAACGGTAGATAATATTACCCCGAAAACGGGCGACAATGTGACGTTTACGGTAGCGGTAACGAACAATGGCCCGAATATGGCCACGAATGTAACGGTCGCGGATGCGTTGCCGGCAGGACTGACGTTGGTTCAAGCGAATGCCACCCAAGGCAGTTTTGCCGCAAATACGTGGACGATCGGCAGTCTTCCGGTGGGTCAATCGGTGATGATGACGCTTACGGTTACGGTTGGAAATACCGGTCAGATCACCAATCAGGCTACGGTATCAGGAACCGAGACCGATCCGGTTTCGGCGAACAATACGTCCTCGGTTTCGATCAATGCCACCCGTGCCGCCGATGTTGCGGTGGTGAAGACGGTGGATAACCTTGCACCGAAAACGGGCGACAACGTGACCTATACGGTACGTGTAACGAACTTTGGCCCGAATACGGCCACCGGTGTTCAGGTTACGGACATGATTCCGGGTGGTATAACACTTGTTCAGAGCAATGTGACGCAAGGTTCTTATGTATCGGCAACGGGTCTCTGGACGGTAGGGAACTTGCCTGTCGGTCAATCGGCCTTGTTGACCATTACCGCTACAGCCAATACCACAGGCGTGGTGACGAATACGGCCAGCATCACCGCCGCAAATGAGACGGATCCTCAATCGGCAAACAACACCTCGAATGCAGCCATAAATGTAAGTCGAGGTGCGGATATTGCGATCTATAAAACCGTTGATAAACTTACGCCGCGAACGGGCGAGACGGTGGTCTTTACCCTCGTTGTTCGGAACTTTGGTCCTAATAATGCCACAACGGTTAGCGTGGCCGATGCTCTCCCAGCCGGTCTTACGCTCACCAACGCGACTGCAACGCGCGGTATTTACGCAGCCAATTCATGGAGCATTGGTACATTGGCAGTTGGTCAATCCGAGACCCTTCAAATCGCGGCGACGGTTGGTAATACCGGAACGATTACCAATACCGCAATAGCCTCGAATACGGCAGAGCCAGACCCGATTGCAGCCAACAATACCTCGTCCGCTACAATCAATGCCAGTACCTCGGCAGACCTTGCGGTGGCGAAAACGGTGGACAATGCCGCACCAAAACAAGGCGATACGGTGGTCTTCTCCGTGCGGGTTTTGAACAATGGCCCCAACAATGCTACAGGTGTTACCGTCAGTGATTTGCTTCCGACTGGACTCACATTGGTGCAAGCCAATGTCACGCAAGGTAGTTATGCAAGTGGGACGGGCGTTTGGACGATTGGAAGTTTACCAATAGGCCAACAAGTGAACATGACCCTTACTGCACGGGTGAGTGGAACGGGCGTATTAACGAATACGGCCAGTATTCTATCCGCCAATGAACCTGATCCTCAAACCGCGAACAATACTTCTTCGGCGAGTGTAAACAGTTCGGTTGGGGCTGATCTCTCGATTCAAAAAACAGTGGATAAATTGGATCCCAAAACGGGCGATACGGTGGTATTTAGTGTCACCTTACGCAACAATGGCCCCAATACCGCAACGGGAATTGAAGTGACCGATCTGCTACCGGCTGGTCTGACGCTTCTCCAAGCGAATGCTTCTACCGGAACTTATACCGCAGGAACTGGTCGTTGGAATCTTACTTCGCTACCGGTAAACCAAATCGCTATCCTACAAATTGCGGCTCGTGTAGAAAATACGGGGGCAATTACGAACACAGCGACGATTTCCGCCGCTACCGAAACCGACCCCGTTGCCGCCAACAACACCTCTTCGGCGGGCATTAATGTGAGCAAGGCCGCGGACGTATCGGTTGTTAAAATGGTGGATAAATTAGATCCCAAAACCGGTGATACCGTCGTCTTTAATGTGGTTGTTCGGAACGATGGTCCCAATCCAGCAACTGCTGTAACGGTAACGGATATACTGCCCGTCGGGGTTGTGCTGTTACAATCCAACACCACAAAAGGCAGTTATGTACCCGCAAGCGGCACATGGTCGGTGGGATCGTTAAACGTTGGCCAATCCGCGACCATGCAATTGGCTGTTCGCGTCGAAAATACGGGCGTCATTACAAATACGGCGACGGTGGCCAATCCTTCCGAACCAGACCCCATTCCCGCCAACAATACCTCGTCTGCTTCCATCAATGCAACCCGCGCAGCGGATGTGGCCGTAAGTAAATCGGTGGATCAATTGGCGCCGAAAACGGGCGATGTGGTGAACTTTACCGTAACCGTTCGGAACTTTGGCCCCAATTCGGCCACAAGTATCTCGGTGGTGGATGCCTTGCCTGCCGGATTGACGCTGGTACAAGGTAATGTCTCACAAGGGAGTGTGACGGGCAGCACATGGACCATTGGAACGTTGAATGTAGGACAAGTTGCGGTTTGGCAGGTGGCGGCCCGTGTGGAAAATCCGGGGCAAATCACCAATACAGCCACTGTAAACAATCCTTCTGAACCGGATCCATTAGCGGCAAACAACACTTCTTCTGCTACGATTAATGCCAGTCGAGGAGCAGACCTCTCGGTGAAAAAAACCGTAGATCAAGCAGCGCCAAAACAAGGGGATACCGTCAACTTTACGGTGAGTGTCCATAACTATGGTCCCAATACCGCAACATCCGTTACGGTGAACGACATCTTGCCCGCAGGTCTAACGCTTGCTCAAGTGAACACCACAACAGGTAACTATGCCGCCAATGTTTGGACGGTTGGAGCCTTGCCTGTTGGACAATCGGCCACGATGGTTATTACTGCAACTGTTCTTTCGGCCACTCAGATCACCAATATAGCTACAGTTTCCAATACGCCAGAAGCCGATCCGGTGTTGGGCAATAATACCTCGTCCGCAACCATAAATGCCACCCGTGCCGCTGATGTAGCCGTTACCAAAACGGTGGATAAGTTGGACCCGAAAACAGGAGATACCGTCTTGTTCACGGTGACGGCACAGAACTATGGCCCGAATACCGCTAGCACCGTCAGTGTGGCGGATGTCTTACCGGCAGGATTAACCCTCATACAAGCCAATGCCACACAAGGCGCATTTGTGTCCGGAACTGGAGTTTGGACGATTGGTAACCTGCCCGTTGGCCAATTGGCGGTCTTGCAAATTGCGGCTCGTGTAGAAAATACAGGCACGATTACCAATACGGCGACCATTGCCAATAACCCAGAGCCGGATCCGGTTGCAGCGAACAATACTTCTTCGGCCTCGATCAATGCCAGTCGTGCGGCTGATCTTTCAATCGCTAAAACGGTGGACATCGCCACACCAAAAACAGGAGATACGGTCGTATTCTCCATAGAGGTCACGAATAATGGCCCGAATCCGGCCACTACAGTTGCCGTAACGGATGCCATTCCTGCCGCCTTAACGTTGTTGCAGGCCAATGCCACGATCGGAACCTTTACGGGTTCTACTTGGACGATTGGAAACCTACCCGTAGGGCAAAAAGCACTCCTAAGACTCAGTGCAGTGGTGAACCAAACCGGAACGATTGTCAATACAGCAACCGTTGCGGCCACCGAGACCGATCCGGTTTCAGCAAACAATACCTCTACCGCAACCCTGAACGCCACCCGCGCAGCAGACCTCTCCGTCGCAAAAACCGTGAGTAACCTCACGCCGCTCTTGGGCGATGTGGTCACCTTTAGTGTAACCGTTACCAACCATGGCCCCAATCCAGCCACAACTGTTGCCGTTGCCGATTTG
Organism: Rhodothermia bacterium; assembly: GCA_017303715.1. GTDB lineage: Bacteria > Bacteroidota > Rhodothermia > Rhodothermales > UBA2364 > UBA2364. Next base: position 58,215 of record JAFLBZ010000018.1, read on the forward strand.
CTACCGGCAGGACTTACACTCCGTCAGGCCAATGCCACACAAGGCAGTTATGCGACGGGTGTATGGACGGTGGGCGTATTGCCCGTAGGTCAAAGTGCAGTATTGCAAGTGGCGGCCTTAGTAGATCAGGCTGTCCAGATCACCAATACAGCAACCGTGGCCAATCCGTCCGAGCCAGACCCTGTTACGGCCAACAATACCTCATCGGCTACGATCAATGCCACAAGAGGTGCAGATGTGGCCTTGTACAAAACAGTAGATAAATTGACCCCGAATACGGGCGAACGGGTTACGTTTACCCTTACGGCACGGAACTTTGGCCCGAATACCGCAAGTGCGGTTAGCGTTACCGATCTGCTTCCAGCGGGTTTGACCTTTGTATCGTCTTCGGCAACACGAGGAACATATGCCGCCGCAACTGGATTGTGGACGATTGGTTCACTCTCGGCTAATCAGTCCGAGATGTTGAACATTGTGGCAAGTGTGACAAATACGGGAACCATTGTCAACTCGGCAACCATTGCCAATAGCCCAGAACCGGATCCACAAACGGCAAATAATACAACAACTGCAACCATCAATGCGGCAACGGCAGCCGACTTAGCCATCAGCAAAACCGTTGATGTCCTCGCACCGAAGGCAGGCGATACGATTACTTATACCGTAACACTACGCAACAATGGCCCGAACAATGCCACTGGCGTAACGGTTGCAGACTTGGTTCCGAATGGCCTCACGCTCCTGCAATCCAGCCCAAGTCAGGGAACCTATACCACTGCCTCTGGAACATGGGCTATAGGTGCTTTGGCCAATGGTCAGGCCGTCACCTTGCAATTGGCGGCACGGGTGGACAATACGGGTTCTATCGTAAATACAGCCTCAATCACTGCCAGTGACCAACCCGATCCGATTACCTCAAACAACACCTCGGCGGCGTCTATTAATGGCTCCATTCGGGCGGATGTTCAGGTTTCCAAAACCGTGGACAAGGCCACCCCGATCGTCGGCGAGACCGTTGTTTATACCGTTACCGTTCGCAATAATGGTCCGAATAATGCCACTGGATTGGCGGTTACGGATCAACTTCCGGCGGGCTTAACGCTCCAAAATGCAACAGCCTCGCAAGGCACTTTTGTTGCGGGAACAGGCATCTGGACGATCGGAACCTTGCCCGTTGGACAGTCCGTGACGCTTGCACTTTCGGCGCGGATAGATGCCTCTGGCGTCATCACCAATACTGCAAGTGTGAGTGCACAAACCGAGCCCGATCCGGTTGCCAATAACAATACCTCAAATGCCATTCTTACGGCGGGCATACGTGCAGATGTGTCGGTTCGGAAGACGGTATCCAATCTCTCGCCCAAATTAGACGATGTGGTTACGTTTACCGTCCAAGTCACGAACTTTGGGCCAAGTCCGGCAACTAATGTTCTGGTGAACGATACCCTTCCGGCAGGACTGGTTTTACAACAATCAAGCGTAACGCAAGGCAGTTATGATGCTGCAACAGGCCGTTGGGCCATCGGAACCATGCCTTCTGGACAAACGGTGGTGATGATGATTACGGCACGGGTAACGGCTACAGGCCCGATCTCCAATACGGCGACAGTCTCTGCAACCGAAACAGACCCTGTGACGGCGAACAACACCTCTACAGCGATGGTTAATGGAACCAATACCGCTGATGTGGCTGTTGCGAAATGGGTGGATAACCTAACGCCAAAAGTAGATGATGTCGTGAATTACACGGTGCGTGTGACCAACTACGGGCCAAATACAGCGACGAATGTTCGGCTTACGGATGTCTTGCCAACAGGTATGGCCCTCGTTACCCATGCTGCTACACAAGGCTCCTTTGCGCCCAATACCGGCATTTGGACGATCGGAACAGTGCCCGTAAACCAATCCGTTACCATGAACTTGGCCATACGGATTAGTGCTGCCGGAGTCTTTACCAATACAGCAACGGTAACAGCCGCCGAAACCGATCCGCAAACAGGGAATAACACCTCTGTATCAGTCTTAAATGCCAACCGTGCTGCGGATGTAGCGGTTTATAAGACCTCGGACAAACTCACACCAAACGTAGGCGAAAAAGTGACCTTTACCGTAACCGTAAAGAACTTTGGCCCAAATATCGCCAATAACGTATCTGTAACCGACATCTTCCCGGCCAGTATGCAACCTGTTGTGGCCACAACCACGCGCGGTAGCTATTCGGGTGGTCTCTGGACAATCGGGCAGTTGGGTATTGGCCAAACCGAAGTGATGCAGGTGGTCGGAACCGTTGCATCCAACGGAACCATTATTAATACGGCTATTGTATCTGCTGACGAAGCCGATCCAATTCCAGCGAACAACAGTTCTTATGCCACACTCTCTGCAACAACAGCCGCCGATCTCGAAGTAACGAAGTCGGTAAACAACCTTACCCCAAAAGTAGGGGATGTGGTGACCTTTACGGTTGTTCTTCGGAATTATGGCCCGAATACGGCGACCACAGTAAACCTAAACGATGTGCTTCCGGCAGGACTAACCCTCCAGCAAACCAGTGTTACCCAAGGTAGTATGACCAATGGAAACTGGGCGGTAGGAACGCTCCAAGCAGGCCGTAGCGCCACCCTCCAAATTGCGGCTCGTGTAGATGCCACCGGAGCGATTACAAATGTGGCCTCGGTATCTGCCAGTGAATTTGATCCAATTTCGGCAAACAATGTCTCTCAGGCGACGATTAATGGAACCCGTACAGCAGACTTGGTCATGACGAAAACGGTGGACAATCTGGTTCCAAAACAAAACGATATTGTAACGTGGACGCTTACGGTTCAGAACTTAGGGCCAAACGTTGCAACGGGTGTGAACGTCCTCGACCTTATTCCAACAGCAAGTCTTGCCTTGGTACAGTCTTCGCCCTCGCAAGGTAGCTTCAATGCGGGTGCGTGGAATGTAGGAACCTTGGCTGTTGGTCAGACGGCCGTGATGCACTTGGCGACGCGAGTTACTGCTATTGGCCCGATAACCAATACCGCTGTGACCTCGGCTACGGAGACCGATCCTATCACGGGGAACAACACTTCTTCCGCTACCCTCAATGCAACGGTTGCGGCAGATGTGGCCATCGTTAAGACGGTGGATAACCTCACCCCTAAAACCAGTGACACCGTCAACTTTACGGTTCGTGTAACCAATCATGGCCCGAACGTTGCGAATCAGGTCATTGCCACCGATCTCATTCCGGCTGGCCTAACGTACCTGCAAGCCAATACCACACAGGGTACTTATACCGCTGGAAATGGTCAATGGAATATTGGAACACTGGCCGTAGGACAATCCGCTACCATGCAATTTGCCGCACGGGTGGAAAACATAGGCACTATCACCAATAATGCCACAGTTACGGCTTCCGAGCCAGACCCGTTAAACGCCAATAATGCGTCTTCGGCTACGGTTAATGCGACCAAGGGAGCAGATATTAGTGTCTCCAAAACGGTTTCTAACCTTGCGCCCAAAACCGATGAGGTGATTACCTTTACCGTTACGGTTCGCAACAATGGCCCGAATGCCGCCACAAATGTACAAGTGAACGACACCTTGCCATCCGGCCTCTCGCTGGTGCAAGCCAGTACTACACAAGGTTCTTACGCTAGCAATACGGGCGTATGGACGATTGGTGCATTGCCCGTGGGACAGATAGCGGTCATGAATGTTGCTGCTAAGGTGTCGAATACCGGAACAATCGTCAATACGGCGATTGCCTCCGCCACCGAGACCGATCCTGTTTCAGCAAACAATACCTCTAATGCGACCCTCAATGCCAGTCGAGCCGCAGACTTGGCGGTTTATAACACGGTAGATAACCTTGCGCCCAATACCGGCGACCGGGTTACTTATACGGTTCTTGCACGCAATAATGGCCCGAATGATGCCACCAATGTGGCCGTAGCCGATGTGCTTCCGGCGGGATTAACTTTTGTTTCTGCCACCAGTACAAGAGGTCAATACCAAAACGGACAATGGACGATCGGTGCTTTGGCCACAGGACAGACCGAAACCCTGTTGATTACGGCAACCGTTGGCCAAACCGGAACGATTACCACAAACGCATCCATTAGTGGGACAGAACCCGATCCGATTCCGGCAAACAATACCTCTTCGGCCACCATCCGTTCTGCCACAAATGCAGATTTGGAGGTGCGCAAAACGGTGGATGCGCTAACGCCAAAAGTGGGTGATCGTGTAACCTTTACGATTACCGTTAAGAACAATGGCCCGAATGATGCGTCCTCGGTGAATGTGGCCGATGCAATTCCCGCAGGTATGACGTTTGTGAATGCCTCTGCCTCGCGTGGAACGTATAGTGCGGCAACAGGGGTTTGGACGATTGGCGCTTTGCCAAACGGACAGACGGTCTTGTTGCAATTAACCGCTACCGTTAATACCGTTGGCCCAATAACCAATACAGCAACCGTCTCGGCCATCGAACCCGATCCAATCTCGGCAAATAATGTTTCTTCGGCAACTGTAAATGTGAATTTGGCCGCAGATGTCGCGGTTATGAAAACGGTGGATAACCTAACGCCAAAAACAGGAGACACCATCTATTATACCGTCACGGTGCGCAATCATGGCCCAAATACCGCGACGGGTATTGCTGTAACCGATGTCATTCCGACAGGCATGACACTGCTGAATACCAGTACCTCACAAGGAACCTATAACACAGGTAATAGCCAATGGGGTGTAGGTACACTTGCCGTTGGGCAACTCGCCCAAATGGTGGTTGCGGTGCGGGTGGAGAATACCGGATTGATCACCAATACCGCGACCGTTTCTGCCACCGAACCAGACCCGATTTTGGCGAACAATACCTCCTCGGCTACAACAAATGCCACACGGGCGGCAGACCTCTCCGTCGCTAAAATGGTGGATAACTTGGTTCCAAAAACGGGTGACAATATCACTTATACCGTTGTCGTAACCAATCATGGCCCCAATGTTGCCACAAATGTAACCGTAGCGGATAATGTCCCCGCAGGGACGACATTGGTACAGTCCTCGGCCACACAAGGCTCCTTTAATGCGAATCTTTGGACGGTCGGAACCATTCCGGTTGGGCAATCTGTGATGCTCCGCTATGTAGCCACCGTGACCACCACTGGCCCAATCATGAATACGGCGGTGGTAAGTGGCACAGAGCCAGATCCACAAGCGGCAAATAACACCTCGGTGGTGACCATTAACGCCACGCGAGCGGCAGATTTGGCCGTTTCTAAAACGGTGGATAACCTAACGCCAAAAACGGGCGATACGGTTCACTTTACGGTGAATGTCCATAACTACGGACCAAACATCGCGACCAACGTAGCCGTGGATGATGTCTTACCAGCGGGTATTACATTCCTGCAAGGCAACGCCACGCAAGGAACCTATACGGCTGGAAATTGGAACATTGGAACCTTGGCCGTTGGTCAAGGTGCGGTCTTGCAGTTGGCAGTTAAGGTGGATCAGACTGGACGAATTACAAATACAGCCACCGTCTCGGCCACCGAGCCAGACCCCATCTCTGCGAACAATACTTCTTCCGCAACGATTAATGGTACACAAACCGCCGATTTAGCGGTTTACAAAACCTTAGATAAATTGGCCCCAAGAACGGGTGAACAAATCAGCTTTACCGTCTTGGTGACGAATTACGGACCGAACAATGCCACTGCTGTAACCGTGGACGACGTGCTTCCGGCTGGGCTTACTTTCCAAAATGCTTCGGCAACCAGAGGAAGTTATACAACGGGGGTTTGGACGATTGGGAATCTGCCTGTTGGACAAAGCGAAAGCCTAACCCTCACGGCTTTGGTAAACAATACTGGAGCTATAACGAATACGGCCATTGTTGCGGCTACTCAACCCGATCCGATCCCTTCCAACAACACGTCTTCCGCCATTGTAAATGCAAGTACGGCGGCAGATGTGGCCGTGGTGAAAACGGTGGATCAGGCCGCGCCAAAAGCGGGCGATACGGTGATCTTTACAGTTAAGGTCACGAACTATGGCCCCAATACCGCAACCAATGTCGCAGCCCAAGACCTGTTACCAATAGGTCTGACGTTGGTGCAAAGCAATGCAACGCAAGGCACCTATGCCGGAACAACGGGTGTTTGGAACATCGGAACCTTGGCTGTTGGGCAATCAACAAGCCTAACGCTAACCGTAAAAGTGGATGGTGAGGGCATCTTTACCAACCGCGCTACGGTAACAGCCACCGAAACCGATCCAATTCCAGCGAACAATGCCTCTTCCGCTACGGTCAATGCTTCGCAAACTGCTGATGTTGCTGTCCAAAAAACCGTTGACCAACTGGCTCCTAAAACGGGCGACGTGGTGAACTTTACGGTGATCGCCACCAACTACGGCCCCAATGCCGCATCGGGTGTCCAAGTGACAGACGTGGTTCCAGCGGGCCTAACATTGGTGCAAGCAAGTGCCTCGGTTGGCACATATGTTGCTTCAACGGGTAAATGGACGATTGGGCCTTTGGCTGCCGGACAATCGGTGGTAATGACCATCGCTGCACGGGTCAACCAAATAGGGGTGATCACCAATTCCGCAACTATAACGGCGGTAGAATCTGATCCTGTACCGGGGAACAATACCTCGTCTGCCTCGCTGAATGCCTCTCAAGCAGCTGATATGGCTGTTCTCAAAACGGTGGATAAGGTAGATCCAAAAGCGGGTGATGTGGTTTACTTTACGATAACGGCGCAAAATCATGGGCCAAACAATGCAACCAATGTTGTGGTAACGGATGCACTTCCGGCAGGCTTAACCTTGGTACAAGCCAGCCCTTCGCAAGGCGCATATGTATCGGGAACGGGTGTATGGAACATAGGTGCTGTGGCCGCAGGCCAATCTGTTGTGATGACCATTGCTGCACGGGTAGAAAACACAGGTGCTATCGTTAATTCGGCAAGCATTACCGCAACCGAAACCGATCCGCAGACGGCCAACAATACCTCGGCTGCTACGGTGAATGCCAGCCGAGCGGCGGATGTGGCCGTTGTGAAAACCCTCGATAACCTTGCACCGAAAACGGACGACTTGGTGACGTACTCGGTCGTGGTTCACAACTACGGCCCGAACCCGGCCACCAATGTCTCGGTTGCAGATAATGTCCCGGCGGGAACCACTTTGGTACAAACCTCGACTACTCAAGGAACCTTTACTGCCGGAACGTGGACTATTGGATCCATTGCCGTAGGGCAAAGTGCCCTGATGCAAATGGTGGTTCGCGTAAACAGCACAGGGAGCATTCCCAATACTGCTGTTGTGAGTGCTACCGAATTGGATCCAGTTCCGGCAAACAATACCTCAACGGCGACACTCAATGCCAGTCGTGCCGCTGATTTGGCCGTCCGTAAAACCGCTTCTAATCTGGTGCCAAAAGTCTCGGACTTGGTCACGTTTAAAGTCACGGTTACCAATTATGGCCCCAATCCCGCGACCAATGTTGCAGTTGTAGATGCTGTGCCAGCCGGATTCACCTTGTTGCAAAGTGCAGCCACACAAGGGGCTTACACGGGTGGAAATTGGACGGTTGGCGCATTGCCTGTGGGTCAATCGGCTACCCTACAGATGACGGTTCGGGTGGATAGCGAAGGGGCTATAACCAATACAGCAACGGTTTCGGCAAGCGAGCCGGATCCGCAAACGGCAAACAACGTCTCGATGGTTAGCCTTAATGCCAGCCGTGCCGCAGATATGGCCGTTCAAAAAACCGTTGACAATCTTGCGCCCAAAGAAGGCGACCTGATTACCTATTCCGTTCTTGTTAAGAACTTCGGCCCTAATACCGCCACCAATGTCTCGGTTGCAGATAATGTACCTGCTGGCGTGACGTTGGTACAGGCATCGGCCACACAAGGTTCATTTAATGCCAATGTGTGGAGTATCGGAACGATGGAAGTGGGGCAATCTGCCTTGCTTAACATCACCGTTCGGGTTGCCACCACGGGTGCAATTCAGAATACGGCGGTTGTCAGTGCAACGGAGCGCGATCCGCAAACGGCCAATAATACCTCTGTGGCATGGGTAAATGCCTCTAAAGCCGCAGACTTGGCAGTCACAAAATCGGCAGATGTATATGCACCCAAGACGGGCGATCTGGTCAATTATACCGTAACGGTTCGCAACTATGGCCCGAATCCAGCCACAACGGTTACAGCGACGGATATTTTACCGGCGGGCGTCTCCTTGGTTCAGCACAATGCCACACAAGGAACCTTTGATACCGCAACTGGAAAGTGGGCGATTGGAAGTTTACCTGTAGGGCAGGCGCTTACAATGACCTTGACCGTGCGGGTCAACAATACAGGACGTATTACCAATACGGCAAGTGTTACCGCTGCCGAGCCAGATCCGCAAATGGCCAACAATGAGTCATCGGCGACGTTGAATGCCTCGCAAGCGGCTGATCTTGCGGTTGTGAAAACCGTAGATCGCCTAACAGCCCGTACCGCCGAGAGCGTAACCTTCCGCGTACAAGTAACCAACTTTGGCCCGAATCCGGCCACAAATGTGAAGGTGGATGACGTTGTGCCTACGGGGCTTACGTTGTTACAAGCCAATGCCAGCCAAGGTTCTTATGCCTCTGGTGAATGGAATATCGGAAACGTACCTGTTGGTCAAACTGTGGTTTTGGAAATGACCGTTCGAGCGGATCGAGATGGGCAAATTACCAATACGGCCATCGTTTCTGCCACGCAATTCGATCCAGAATTGGCCAACAATACTTCTTTGGCAGCCGTCAATGTGAGTACTGCGGCAGACCTCCGCGTTTCCGCTACGGCCAATAACCTTGCGCCAAAGGTAGGTGATGTTGTGACCTTCTCGGTGACGGTTCAGAACTTCGGCCCGAACAATGCGACCTTGGTTAATGTGAGCAATCCCGTTCCGAGCGGAACCAGCCTCATTAAAGCCAGTGCTACACAAGGAACGTTTAATCCGGCCACAGGCGCTTGGAATATTGGAACTTTGCCAAGCGGACAAATCGTGTTGTTGCAGTTGGCCGTCACGGTGAATGCAACCGGCATGATCATGAACAATGCCATTGTTGCCGCCTCCGAGCCAGATCCGATTATGGTAAACAACGAAAGCAGTGCGGCCTTAAATGCTGCGCAGGCCGCCGATGTTGCCGTTCGCAAACAAGTGGACAACCTTGTCCCGAAAGTGGGTGATATAGTCAACTTTACCATCACAGCACAGAACTTCGGCCCGAATGTTGCTTCTGCGGTTTCGGTTGCCGACGTGATTCCGGCAGGGGTCACACTTGTTCAGGCCAATACCACTGCTGGAACGTATGCCGGTGGAACGTGGGAGATTGGAACGCTGCCAGTGGGACAATCAGTTGTCTTACAAATTGCTGCACGGGTAACAAGTACGGGCCAAACCACCAATACAGCCACGATTTCTGCCACCGAGTTTGATCCGGTCTTGGGGAATAATACCTCTGCTGCGGCCATCAATGCCACACAAGCCGCCGATGTTACGGTTGCGAAAAGCGTTGACAAATTGGATCCGAAGGTGGGCGACCGAGTAACCTTTACCGTAACTGTGAAAAATAATGGCCCGAATGCGGCGACCAACGTAAGTGTAGCCGATCCCATTCCTTCCGGTATGTCGCTCTATCAGGCAAATGCGGGACAAGGAACCTATGCAAGCGGTGTTTGGAATATTGGTACGTTACCCGTCGGGCAAATCGCCACGCTTACGATTGCTACAACCATAACCGCTACGGGGCAATTAACCAATACGGCCATTGTCTCCGCTACCGAGACCGATCCGGTTCCGTTGAACAATACTTCGGTTGCCAGTGTGAATGCCTTCCAAGCCGCCGATGTGGCTATCGTGAAAACCGTAGATAACGCCGTTCCGAATGAGGGTGACCGTGTTACTTTCTCCGTAAAAGTGACCAATTATGGCCCGAATACCGCCACAAATGTCTCGGTAGCCGATGTCCTGCCGGCTGGTCTAAGGTTAGACCAAGCAAATGCTACGCAAGGCGCGTATGCTGCTGGAACTTGGGCGGTGGGTACATTGCCCATCGGCCAATCGGCTACGCTTAGTGTGACGGCAACCGTTCTGAACAACGGAACCATTGTAAACCTTGCGACGGTCTCTGCCACCGAGCCAGATCCGGTCTCGGCAAACAATACCTCTACGGCGACCTTAAATGCGGCCTCGAATGCAGACCTCGAACTAAAGAAAACGGCGGATACCCTTGCACCAAAAGTGGGTGATGTCGTTACGTTTACCTTGACCTTACGGAACAACGGCCCGGTCTCGGCAACAGGGGTAAAAGTGTCGGATGTCTTGCCTGCCGGACTAACGTTCGTCTCGGCGGCTCCATCTTCTGAATACGATACAGCTACAGGCGAGTGGAATATTGGTGCGGTTCCAGTTGGGCAAACCCGTAGCCTCCAGATTGCTACACGGGTAAATACGGCTGGCCCAATAACCAATACGGCCACCATTACAGCCGGTACGCCTACTGATCCCGTCGCTTCGAACAATAGTTCTGCGGTGACTTTAAATGCTGATAATACGGTTGATATGGAAGTTGTAAAAACCGTAAATGACGTTACACCAACCTTGGGTGAGGAAATCACCTTTACCCTAAATGTGCGGAATTACGGCCCGAATACGGCCACCAATGTTCGTGTCACGGATGTAATTCCGGCGGGACTTACGGTTGTTGGAACTACGCCTTCAAACACGTGGAATCCAGCTACGGGGGTATGGAATATCGGAACAATGGCTCCGAATGCCGTGCAAACCCTACGAATTACGGCGCGGGTGGATGCTACGGGACAAATTGTCAATACGGCAACGGTATCCGCAGATCAACCAGACCCATTTGCGGCAAACAATACCTCGGCAGCAACCATTAATGGTAGTGCTTTTGCTGACCTCAGCCTGACAAAGACGGCTTCTAACCTCCGTCCGAATTTGGGCGACGACGTGGTCTTTACGGTATATGTTCGGAATGATGGCCCCAATGCAGCGACCAATGTTCGCGTTGCAGATCCTTTACCAGCCTCCTTAAGCCTGTCGTCTTCTTCCGCAAGTCGGGGAGCATATGTTGCCGGCGTTTGGAATGTGGGCACGTTGCAGGCGGGCGAGTCTGCCACGTTGCAAATGACCACGCGGGTTTTGGTTCCGGGAATCATTACCAATACAGCAGAAGTCTCTTCTTCCTCGCCAACCGACCCCGATTCTACGCCGGGCAACGGGGCTAACGAAGATGATCGTGCTACGGTGGTGCTAAATGCGCCAGAAGCTGCGGATTTGGCCTTGCGTAAGGAAGTGGACATCCCGACCGCTGGCATTGGCCAGAAAGTGAAGTTTACGGTTTTCCTTACGAACAATGGGCCAAGTACGGCCACCAAAATTCGAATCGAAGAAGCCATTGCTTCGGGTCTCCGCATAGAAAAAGTGACCCCAACTGCTGGATCCTTCGATGGAAACGATTGGAATGTACCAACCCTTGATCCGGGAAGTATCGTGAGTATGGAAGTAGAAGCCACCGTCACTAAAACAGGTTTACTGACGAACCGTGTGCAGGTCTTACAGGCCGATCAATTCGATCCAATCAGTTCAAACAACCGTGCAAGTGCAGCGGTAACCACTGCTCCGGTGGCCGATGTTCGGATCATCAAAACGGCGGATAATATGCGGCCTCAAGTCGGCAACGAGGTAACGTTCCAAGTGGTTGTAACCAATGATGGGCCGGATGTAGCCTCGGCGGTAGCGGTCCAAGATGTCTTGCCCTCAAGCCTAACCTTTGTTGCAGCTTCTACGAGTGCGGGAACATTTTCCGGTAGTGCTTGGCAAGTCGGAAGACTTGGCGTTGGGCAATCGGCAACGCTACACCTCACAGCACGGGTGAATGTGTCGGGACAAATTATGAATCTCGCAACAGCCTCGAATGTGGGTGAAACGGACGTTAATCCGGGTAACAATACAGCTAATTTGACCGTTAATGCCACCAAAGCAGCAGACTTGGCGGTGACAAAAACGGTTGATAACACCACGCCGACCGTTGGCAGCAATGTGGTCTTTACGGTAAGGGTAACGAACAATGGCCCAGATACGGCGACCAATATCCGTGTAACTGAAGTTCTGCCGGAAGGCTTACGGTACGTATCAGCAGTGCCTTCCACCGGTACGTTTGATTCTCGGAACTGGAATATTGGTACGTTGACGCTTGGTGCAAGCGCTACCCTACAAGTCACCACCGAAGTAACAAGAACCGGTTTCTTGAGCAACACCGCCTATATCTCGGCAAGTGACTTGTTCGACCCAGTCTTGGCCAATAACGAAGCAACTGCGGCAATTAATGCAAACAAAGCGGCGGATTTGGCCCTCCAGAAAACGGTGAATAAACTCAATCCAACGCCAAACGAGACCATTACCTATACCTTAGAAGTGACCAATAATGGGCCGGACAATGCAACGGGGGTTTCTGTGACAGATCTCTTACCGGCAACCTTGGATCTCGTGGCCAGTTCACCCACTCGTGGAACGTTCTCGAATGGTGTTTGGAATATTGGAACGATTGCGAAGGGCGAAAAAGTCACGATGACCATTGCAGCACAGGTGCGTGCTTCGGGTGCGATTGTCAACTCTGCTTCGATTTCGGCCAGTGACGTATTTGACCCCATCACTGCAAACAATACCTCGACGGCAACGGTAAATTCACCGATAGGTGCGGACTTGGCGCTCACAAAAATTGCAAGTTCTGCTACCCCAAGTATTGGTGGAAACGTCACGTTTACCATTAACCTCACCAACAATGGGCCACGAAGTGCTTCCGGTATTGTTGTGGATGATCTCTTACCCGCCGATCTGACGTTTATTGATGCCAATGTCACTGGCGGAGCCTTTAATGGTGCACGCTGGAGCGTTCCATCCTTGGCTGTCGGGGCATCACAAACGCTGACCCTGACCGCTAAGGTGAACAACAGTGGCTTTATTCGAAATGTGGCGACCATTAGCGCAGCCAATGAGTTCGACCCTATTACTGCAAATAATACGGCCTTTGTGGTGGTAAATGCGGCACTTGGTGCGGATTTGGCCCTCCAGAAAACGGTGAATAAGCTGAATCCGGCGGCAAATGAGGTCATTACCTTCACGCTCAACGTGACAAACAATGGCCCTAACCGTGCCGATAACATCACCGTGAAAGATGTCTTACCCTCCAGTCTGGAATTTGTCTCGGCGAGTGCCAGCCAAGGAACGTTTACCGGAGATACTTGGACGATCGCAACACTCGGCCTTGGTCAACAAGTTGCACTCCAAATTGCAGCACGGGTAAAGGCATCGGGTGCGATAACAAATACCGCGAATATTACGGGTGCGTCTCTGCCGGATCCGGTTACTGCAAACAATACTTCCTCTGCAACAATCAATGCCGCAGGTGCGCAAGCAGATCTCTCGGTCTCCAAAACGGTAGATAACCTCTCGAAAGGCTTGGGCGAAACGGCTTCCTTTACCATTGCACTCTCTAATGCGGGTCCGGATGTGGCTACAGGGGTGAAGGTGTCAGATACACTTCCAAGCGGACTTTCGTTGAGGGTGGCATCTCCCACACGCGGAACGTTTACGAATGGGGTGTGGAATGTTGGAACCGTAGCTGTTGGTGAAACCGTTCTCTTAAAAATAGATGCCGAAATCACCGCAAACGGAACGATTACCAATACCGCAACCATTACAGCGGCAGACCAAGCCGACCCTGTAACGGCCAATAATACCTCAAGTGCTACGCTAAATTCCGGCGCAGCTGCCGATCTCTCGGTGGTGAAAACGGTGGATAACCTCCTTCCAAAAGTGGGCGATCGGGTTATTTATAAAGTCCAAGTGACCAATGCCGGGCCTAAACAAGCAACAGAAGTGGCCATAACCGACTTGTTGCCTGCTGGGTTGCGTCAAGTGCTGGCATCGCCCAGTAAAGGAACTTTCGAGAATGGCATTTGGAATGTTGGTCCTGTAGCCGTTGGCGAAACCGCCATCCTGCAAATTGCTGCCGAAGTGCTTCAAACGGGCAACATTACCAATACCGCCTTCGTTAGCAATAGCTCGCCCGCAGATCCTGTGGCCACGAATAACCGCTCAAGTGTGACGATTAGTGGTGATCCGCAAGCCAAGTCTGCCGATCTCGCCATGTTTAAATCCGTTAACAATGCAGCACCTACCACTGATGATACCGTGACGTTTACACTGATTGTCTCCAACAATGGCCCAGACAATGCCACAAGCGTAACCGTAAACGACTTGTTGCCGAGCGGTTTAAACTATGTGGATCATAATGCCGTCTCTGGGTCTTATGACAAAACAACCGGACAATGGTTGGTAGGAAATCTGAATAAGGGAGCAAGTGCAACCTTGCAAATTCAGGCTAAGGTGGCTTCTGTTGGGCCAATCGTGAACATTGCACAGATTACATCGGCAAATGAACCAGATCCCAATCGTTCGAATAACGCTGCCATTGTACAACTCAACGCCGAAAAAGGGCCGGGCGTGGCGGATATCGTGGTGAAAAAGGTGGTGAACAACCTCCGACCAACGGTTGGAAGTACTGTAGAGTTTACGATTACAGCCAAGAACCTTGGACCAGACCCGGCAACCAATGTGAGTATCTTGGAAACACTACCACCGGGGCTTACATTTGTCTCCGCAAGTACGTCTAAAGGCTATTTAAACGGCCAAATTTGGCAAATTGCAGGACTTGCAGTGGACGAAACCGCCGAACTGAAGGTCGTAACGCGGGTTACGGCACCTGGAGCGTTGAAAAATACCGCAGTCATGATCAAGTCCGATCAATCGGATCCAATCAGTGCGAACAACGAATCGGATGTAGCGGTGAGCGTCGCCAATGCGGCAGATATTGCGGTCAGTAAAACCGCAGATAACATCCGTCCAGAAGTCGGTTCTAATGTCACCTTTACGATAGCCGTCACGAATAATGGGCCAGACGCTGCAACGAATGTGGAAATTACCGACTTGCTCCCAATGGGGCTTGAATTGGTGGTGGCTTCGCCCTCGGTTGGAACTTGGGGTAACAATAAGTGGAAGGTAGGTGCGCTCGCCATTGGTCAAACGGTGCAAATGCAAATGACCACCCGCGTAATGATGCGTGGCTCTAATCAAAACACGGCCACGGTTAGTGCAAGCGATCAACCCGATCCGGTTCCGTCTAACAATGCTTCTACGGTAACGGTCAATGCCTTTGAACGTCCGGTTGACCTGAGTGTGACGAAGCGTGTGGATAAAACAACGCCCTCGGTAGGACAAAATGTCACCTATACCATTGTGTTGCGAAACGAAAGTTTGGTCAATGCTACAGGGGTTCGGGTGCAAGACAACTTACCGGAAGGCTTACAGTACCTCTCGCACCGCACGACGCATGGCCAGTTTAACCCAACGAATGGCATTTGGCTGGTAGGCAATCATGAGGCGGCCAAAGTGGACTCGCTCTTCATTACAGCAAAAGTTGCAACTGGTGCAGCGGGTCTGCGCATCACGAACCGTGTGGATATTGTAACGATGGATCAGTCCGAGGGCAATGGGTTCAACAATACCTCGATGGTGAGCATCAATGTGACCAACTTACCACCGACCGATCTTTCGATCTCACAAACGGTCGTGCCGCAGGCCACACAGCCGGGTGGAGCGCTCAAATTGTCGGTCGTCACAGTAAACAATGGGCCACAAACTGCGGCCAATGCCATCGTGACCGTTCAGTTGCCACCGGAAACGGTCTATAACAGCACAACGTTGCTTCCGAATGGATGGACACTGGATGCCCCAACTGCTGGAAGTAGTGGAAGGGTACGCTTTAATTCGGCTTCGTTTGTCAATGGCGCTAGTGCTTCTTTCGAGTTGGCGCTGACCACATTGCCAACGGTGGCCAATGGCGCTACGTTTACAATTGCTTCCTCGGTGGTTTCGGATCATCCAGAAACCTCCTTGGCCAATAATGCCGCTAATTCGGTTGTTGCAGTGGCGGATCGTTACGACTTGGCCATCGAAGCCTATACCAACAATCCAATTGCATCGTATGGTGAGAATGTAGAACTCACCTATACCCTCCGCAACCTTGGGCCTGCTTCTGCAAGTGCGGTTCAAGTAGCCAATGCCTTACCGAATGGCTTGGTAACTCCGGTGTTTATTAGTGCCTCCCAAGGTTCTTATGCCACCTCAAGCGGGGCATGGGCTGTTGGAACGGTTAATAATGGTGGAACGGCAACCTTGCGTATTCGGGCAACCGTCGCAGCAAATGCCTCAAGCTATACCAATATTGCTGATATCGTGTGTAATGCAGGTTGTGCGGATACGAATCCGGCGAATAACCGCGCGATCTTGGTCATTAGTCCACAGCAATCGTCTTCCGCACTTTACGGTGGCGTAGAGTCGAATGGCGATCGCGCAATGGATCTGAACAATGCTTGGGCGGCCACGCGGCTGGAGATGCTCTCTGCGCCAGTTTCCATCATGATGCTAAACAAGGCAGAAGGGCCGGTCTCAACGGCTCATGCAAACGCTTGGATGACAAGTGGGCCAACACCGCCTGTTTCACAAATCTTACCCAAAACAGGGCCAAGTGGTGCACAGGCATTAGACCAAACCCCATCGTGGATTATCGGACAGACCAATGCACAGTCCGTTTATGGTGTGGATTATATGCTCTCCGGACGACGACTGGCCGCGGGTCTTGTGATGCAGTCGCAACGTGCCCTCTACGAACACACGAAAGCCGTCTGTGACCGCCTCGGTGGAGCCGTATTGGAGTCCGTAGAAACGATTGTGGTGGATGGCCGCCCGTTCGTCTTGCAGAAACTCAGTACACCAGACGGTAAAGTGGATTATGCGATCAGTTTTGTCGCCTACAATACGGGCAATGGCTTCACGGTAGATAGTCGGTTCACCCTTGCCGAATACCAAATGCCGAGTACGGCTTCCGATGTCCTGAACTTCCAACTCTGGAGTGTGGACAAAGCTGCTACTGCTGGTTTGGTGCAATCTGTATTGCAATCCTTACAAGCACAAGGGGGCGTAACCTTCTTGAATGGCGCAACTTCAATACCCAGAACGCCGCAGGTCTTTGTACGGAAAGGAGGGGCTATGGGCAACGGACGCTTGTTGTTGGAAATACAAAACAATGGCGGTGCGCGGAATGTGACCCTTCAGGCAGAAACGAGAACCACCGAAAGTGCTACGTGGAGCGCCACCCGTACTTGGAATCGCACCTTGGAAACCGCGGCAACAGATACACTCCAAATCTCGCTCGGTTCGCTTTACTTCGACGTCCGTTTCCGTATGACGAACGATGCTACGTCGGATACCGATCAATTGTACTTCTCGGATGGGGCATGGGGCTACAACAACAATGGTGGTGCTGCTACGGTGAATACCTTTACCGTCAACTCGGATTCTCCGGGTCGCCCATCGGTGGGTATCTATCCGCTCGAACGGAATGCGCGCGTAGCGGGTACGCTCTCTGGAAGTACTTGGATGAGCCTGTTCCGTTACGTGGCTGCTGGCCGTCGTCCGGTGAACCTCTCCGATGGCCTGTACCAGTTCTTGGAATTTGAGGCACGGGGGAATCAGCCGATAGAGGTGCAGTTGGTCAAGTCCTCGATCACCAGTTGGGATCAATTCAGGAAGTCAGTAAGCCTAACGCCTACGATGCAAAAATTCAGAATACCACTCAACCAGTTCACGCGCATTGCTGGCGGTACACTTTCGTTGAATGACCTTGAATTGCTCGGCTTCTACGTGCGGAACGATCAACCCTATTCACAACCGTTTGATCTGGAGATACGTCGTGTGCGCTTGGTGACAGAGTCTTATGTGCCCGTCGAGTCGGATGAGACCTTGCCAGAAAGCATTACGCTTGAACAAAACTATCCGAACCCGTTCAATCCGTCCACGAATATCCGTTTTAGCCTGCCGCAGGCCGGAAAAGCTGTAATAACCGTTCATGATGTTTTAGGGCGCCGCGTCGCAGTGTTGCTAGACGAGGTGTGCACCGCTGGAATCCACGAAGTGCGGTTTGATGCAAGCAACTTGTCCAACGGAACGTATTTTTATACGCTTACGGCTGGCGGACGGGCTGTCACCAAGAAAATGGTCTTGCTCAAGTAACAGATTACTAAATGCTTAAACGATTTCAAGCCCTTGTTTCTTTCACGAGACAGGGGCTTTCCTTTTCGTTTGGGAATGGATTTCTACGAAGATGCCACCGCCACCCCTACGGGGCTGGGCTGTGCTTCGTCAGGGCTAAAGTCGAATTTCAAGCGGGAAAATAAGTGGTAACGCTGCTCATCTGAATAGAGACGCAAGGCAAGTAAAAACAATAGTTAACGAAACGATAATGTCATCGGTTAGCACGGAGGCATCAAGCAAGAACGACGCGCATAATGCGATATTAGCTCCGTCCTTTAGGGCGGGATTGAACGCAACCCAAAAAACAATAGCTTGGCAGAGATGAAAAGTGAAGCGATTAACTCCGTCCTTCAGGGCGGAGTAGTCGGCTCCGAATAGCATTGGGCTTTAGACCTGAAAGATGGTAAAAGGTGAATGCCGTGCGTGGGGAATGGATTTCTACGAAGATGCCACCCCTACGGGGCTGGGCTGTGCGTTGGAAAGTAAAATATAACCTTGAAAATCCGAAATTACGCAATTTCCTAATTTCCCACATTGATGCTCGAATGGCAGGGCGGACGATAGAAAAACAATTCGTGGGCTTCAGCAACGCCCGCCATTGCGATTGCATAACGCACCTTGAAAATATGCTCCTCTGAAATCTATTTTTTTTTATTAACCTTTATCCTACCATTTAAAAGCGTTTTCTTTTTGACCATAATCATCCCTATCTTAAAAAGATTGCTTTGTGTTAGGCTATAATAAACCGAACACTACCTGTTTTCTTTCCTCCCTAAAGTCGTTTTTGTATGATGACCCTGCATTGGTTAGACTTAACCATCATCTTTTTGTTTTTGGCTGGAACCCTTGGGATTGGCTTCTGGCTCGCAAAACGTGCGTCTCAGAGTGTAAAAGCCTATTTTTTGGCCAGTAACGATCTACCTTGGTATGCCTTGGGGCTTTCCAATGCGTCAGGGATGTTTGATATTTCAGGAACCATGTTTACGGTAGCCATCTTGTTTGTTTATGGCCTGAAAAGTGCTTGGATCCCTTGGTTATGGCCTGTTTGGAACCAGATTTTTATGATGGTTTTCTTGGCGGCTTGGCTCCGTAGATCAGGTGTGACAACCGGTGCAGAATGGATTACCTTCCGGTTTGGCGAGGGTAGGGGAGCACGGTTGGCGCATGGCGTGGTTGTGATGTTTGCAGTTATTACCGTTATTGCATTTATGGGCTACTTTGTTGAAGGCATTGGCAAGTTTGCAGTTACCTTCTTACATTGGGATTTATCGGTTCCGGCCATTGGTCTGGCGAATGAGGACGCTTATGCCTTGTTGATCATCGCGATTACAACCCTTTATAGCGTAAAAGGTGGGTTTTATAGCGTCGTCGGAACGGAAGTACTCCAGTTTATCATCATGACCATCTCTTGCTTGGTAGTGGCCTTTATTGCGATGTGGGCCACCGATCCAGCCATACTGGCAGCCAATTTGCCAACCGGTTGGTACGATCTTTGGGTGGGGTGGAAACTACAGTTGGATTGGTCGCAAATCTTGCCCTCGGCCAATGCACAAATTGAAAAAGACGGATATGGACTTTTTGGGATGCTGATGACGCTCATGATCTTTAAAGGTGTTTGGGCCAGTTTAGCAGGTCCCGTCCCCAGTTATGATATGCAACGGGTACTCTCGGCGCGTAGTCCTAGCGATGCAGCTCGTATGTTTGGCCTGACGCCCATCGTACTTACGTTACCTCGCTACCTAATGATTGCTGGTTTTGGTGCTTTGGCGGTGGCTTTTTATATCCCGGAATTGGCGAAAATGGGGGATAAAGTGGATTTTGAACAGGTTTTACCCTTCGCCATCAACAATTATATTCCAATCGGGTGGAAAGGATTGTTGCTCGCCGGACTTTTGGCCGCATTTATGTCCACCTATTCCGCTTTTCTGAATGCAGGCCCAGCGTACTTGGTGAACGACCTCTATAAAAAATACATTAACCCAAATGCGCCAGAGAAAACCTACGTCCGTATGAGCTATTGGGCTAGTGCAAGCGTGGTTATCGTTGGGATTGCTTTTGGTTTTGTGGGTGGCAGTATCCAACAAATGACCGAGTGGATCGTTGGCTCGCTCTATGGAGGGTATGCGGCTGCTAATGCCCTAAAATGGATTTGGTGGCGCTTTAATGGCTATGGCTACTTTGCCGGAATGCTCGCCGGACTTGTAGGCGTGGTTATCATACCGCCCTTTTTTCCTGATTGGTCTCCGATGGAGCAATTTGTGCCTTTGCTCGCCTTTTCGCTGCTCGGCGCTATTCTCGGATGCCTTCTAACACCTGAAGACGACCGAGAGGCGGTCAAGAATTTTTACAAGAAAACACGTCCGTGGGGATTCTGGGGGCCTATCCGCGAAGAAGTGATGGTCGAGGATCCTACTTTCCGCCCCAATTCCGACTTTAGACGTGACTTGGTGAATGTGGTGGTGGGCATCGCATGGCAAATGTGTCTCGTTATTTTACCCATCTATTTCGTATTTAAAAATTGGTCTGGATTTGGGTGGACTTTACTTGTGATGTTGGCTACTTCTGCTTTCCTCTGGTTTAATTGGTGGAAAAAGTTGGAGGACTGATCGTCAGCAAGATTTTGGGTATTAAATAAAATGTATGACGTTCTACCTGAATGGTTCGAGAAATTCCCCATGGAATACCTATAAGATTATTAATAACTATAGGGTGTAAATGTTTGTTATTAAAAGAATTGACTAACGGATATTCGGCAGCTTCAAGCACCATGTTGGATAGGTTTGGCTTCGGTTACGCTCATCCAGCCATTGCTCGTTGTAGGAAGAACCACCCTAATTGGCCAAGGCTAGATCCGCAGGTATTTTCGTTGGACGAACCCCCACGCTAAAGCAAGGAGTTATTTCAAGTTAGGGAGCAGGTGGAAGTGCTTTACATCCGCGAAGAGACGCCAAGCAATCACAAAAACCCAAGGCTCACAGATCATCACCGTAGAGACATAAATCGAAACATTAACGCCGTTCTTTAGGGCAGAGATGAAGCTCTAAAAGAAAATAAAACATGTATAGTATAAGAAACGGGATTTCGACAGCCTCAATCACCGATTTCGATAGCCTTGACTTCGACTACGCCCAGCCACCTACATTTAGTATGCCGCCCGACAGCGCTAAGTTTGCACTTTTTCGATAAAGTAGATCGGAAAATGCCTCGTCCAAGGCTTTAAGACCATCATGGCGAACGATTGCTTGAAGATCCTGCCGAATTTTGAACACTTTCAAGCATCGTTTTACGTCCAGTCTCATTCTATACCTCGCGGTAAAATAAGAAAAAGGAGTCTCTTGTCTCATACTGATACGCCTCGTGGTCTCTTGATTGCGAGGTGTTTTATTTTTTTGAAATAGGAGGTTGTTGGTAGGTTACGTTGGGTAAGCGTTTTTTATGCTCAAATCTTTTTTTTTTTTACAAATATTTGCATGTCATTAATAACCCTCCATAGGGAAGTCATCAAAATGAAACCGTAATTTACTTTTTTTTGAAAAAGAGTTCCGCGTAGTAAATAGATTTTATGTCTCATGACAAGAATAACCCGGCATGATAATTGCCCATCTTCTCCTTGCCTCTTTAAATGTTTAATCTTTCCCTCTATGAAAACATTTTTTTTTCGGTTTAGTATCTTTCTAATCCTTCTTCTTTTCCAGCAAGCGGTCCAAGCACAAGTTACAGGAACGGTTTTTCGAGACTTTAACGGAAATGGCACCAAAGAAAGCGCTGAGCCACTCGTCGCTGGTGTTGAAGTAAGGGCATATGATACCACCGGAACACAATGCGGAACCACCCAAACCACGACCTTGGCCTCTGCACCAAACTACACGCTTTCGGGCTGTACGGGTTCGGTTCGCGTTGAGTTTACCATCCCAATCGGTGCTTGTTATGCCGATGATGAAACCGATTACGCTGCATTGGGGGGGAGTACTTATGGGTCTTCTGTCCAGTTTTTAGCTAATACATCCGCTGGCACAAGAACCGCTAATTTTGCCATTCACTATCCTGATAACTATGGAGGTGTACCAACTTTTGAGCCTAAATTGTATAATGTTGTTCAAAGATCAGGGAACCCCATCCCAACACCTTCTCCGCCATTTAATGATATTACTTACACTGCAAATCAGGTAAGTGTAGTCTCAACTGACTATTTGGCAAATGGATACACCTTTACCCCTTCTGAGAATTGGTTTATTATTTCGGAAGCACAGCGACAAATCAGTATCACTTCTTTGGCTTTAGCCAGACAAACGGGGACTCTTTGGGGAAATTCATATAGCAAGCAAGCAGGTCGTTTATTTGTATCTGCGTTTCTACGCCGTCATGCGGGGATGGGGCCTGGTGGCCCCGGCGCAATTTACATGATTAACACTACGACACCGGATTTAACAGGTAGCCTGCTTTTTGCTAATTTAGATGCACTTGGGTTCCCTACACATGCGGCGTCTGGAGCAATGAATATCAAAGATAATGTTACCCGAAACTTGGTTGCACAACCCAATTATTCGCCTAGTACTGATGCCGATGCGTATGAACAAGTAGCAAAAACGTCTTTGGGTGATTTAGACATTTCGGAAAATGGAAAGTTCTTATTCACGGTAAACCTTTATGATCGAAAAATTTATCGAATAGACTTGCAAAATCCTGCCGCACCTGTACCCCCTACAGCTGCACAAATAACCTCTTATGCTATTCCAGACCCTTGTACTTCTATTACGAATGCTGGCGATTATCGCCCATTTGCACTGAAAGTTCATCGTGGAAAACTCTACACGGGGATTGTTTGTAGCGGGCAAACGACTGCTGATCCTAACCCACCAGACTTTAGAAATACCGGAATGCGGCTTTTTATCTATGCGTATGACTTAGGCACAACAAATACACCAACATCACCTACCAATATTTATGGTCAAGGGGTCACCTACCGAGATGCAGATGAGATTCAGGCATCAGGTAATCCGCCCTCTGGTTTTGGGTCTGCACGATGGAAACCTTGGACAAGTACCTTTACCACATCCGATCAACACCCGCTCTTCACAGATATCGAATTTGACAACAGCGGGAACATCCTTATTGGCCTTACTGACCGTAACGGGTATCAGACTGGCGCGGGTAACAGCAATTTGGTTGGTGCAGCCCCTTTTACAAAAGGGTATGCAAACGGTGATTTGATTAAATTGGTAAAAGACACATCTTGTAATTTAACGCCCGCAACTGGTGTTTATTACCAAAACGATTTTTATCAAGATCAGGCCCGTTGGTGTGTCCCCTATACCAACGGCGCAGATCCTTACTGCCATGGTGAGATTGGTTTGGGTGGAATAGCTGTTCACCATGCAGGAGATCGAGATGAGGTAGTTTCTACTGCACTCAATGCGGTGGTGTGGGCCTCTAATGGTACTATCACTTTTAATAATACCAATGGGCAACAAGTAAGAGCAAACGAACTATGGTATGACAATTGTGATCCTAATACCCAAGCTTGTTTTTGGAAAGCAGGTGGTGTGGGCGATATGGAAGTAATGAGTTTGCCCGCTCCCATCGAAATCGGCAACCGCGTTTGGCTCGATGCGGATAACGATGGTATCCAAGACGCTGGCGAAGCGGGCATTAGCGGTGTACAGGTACAACTGATTAAGGGTGGAACCACCATCTCGACCGCGACAACGGACGCAAATGGAAACTATTATTTCTCAAGTGCCACCGGAACAGATACGGCAAGCATTAAATACGGCCTTACCCAGTTGGAACCCAACATGGCCTATACGGTGCGTTTCCCCACCACAACCACAGTTGCTGGAACAACGTACAACCTGACCACAGCCGCTGCGGGTAGTAACCGCTTGATTGATTCCAACGCGCCGGCGAATGGTGAAGTAACCATTTTGGCGACCGATATTCCGGTTTCTGGTGCGAATAACC